>MHPA01000001.1:0-9126 GCA_001820255.1 Candidatus Staskawiczbacteria bacterium RIFCSPLOWO2_01_FULL_38_12b
AAATATTTTTACCGCTTACATCTATTTTAACTCGCAAACTTACCGGGTAACTGGTGGAAGGCAAGGTGCTGGTTGAAATGTTCCAATCATAATATCCCTGGGTTGCAGAGACGGAGCTGGCAATTGTTTTTACATTGGAATTCGGGTTTAAGGGAGAATAGACACTAATAGTAACTTTGTCGGAAGAAGACAGTCCGGTGGTTGTCCATGTAATACGAGAACTATCCCCCACTTGCATAACCTGCCCACCATTTGGGTACACCAGTGATATACTGCCTAATCCCTGGCTGGTAATAGAATTAATGGTAAAGTCAGAAGCGCTAGAGATGGAAATATCTTTATTTCTCACGCTTATTTTAACTCGTAAATTTACAGGGTAGCTAGTTGAGGGTAAATTATAACCTATAATATTCCAATCATAATATTCCTGGGTTGCGGGAACATAGCCGGTAATTGTTTTTACATTTACATAGGGATCAGATGGCATATACACTGTTATATTAACATAATCAGAAGAAGTAAGCCCTATTGATTTCCAGGTAATACGGGCAGTATCTCCCACGTGCAAAGTTTGCCCTCCGTTAGGGTAAATCAAAGAAAGAGGGGACGAAGCATTAGCAGTAAAACATCCGTAAAGTTGATTTAATTTCGCCCTGGTAAGGGGTCCAACATAACCAGTTTGTAAAATTCCATATCTTGCTTGAAATTGTAAAATTGCGCCTCCTGTCGCTTGAGTATAAGAATTAATGCCATCCGGGCTATAAGAAATATTTTCTTTTTGCAAAGCTGTATGCAAGTAACTCACCTCGTTGGTGCCCGAACCTGCATATCCCATATTAACATTAAAAGTGTGGCACCAATTGGCGCCGGTATTTTGCTGGGCTACTGTCTGGTTTATCTGCGTTTGCAAAGCATTGATTTGTTGGATTATCTGCTGTATTAAAACATCTTTTTCTGCCTGTGTCATAGCAAAAGCCGATGAACTAACACTTAAAAACAATACGCAAATAAAAAATAATACAATTTTTTTACTTTTCATATAATCTAATACAATTAAATAATAATTACTTTATAATAGCATTTTTATGATACACAAATCTACTCTTTCAAACATGCGCCCGAAGCCACTTTATCCCCATCCTCTAATCTCATAATCCTGACGCCCTGGGTTGCCCGGCCAAGCAGCGATACGGATTTGGTACCAGTCCTGATAACCTGCCCCTTTTGAGAAATTACAATCAAATCCTCTTCATCGCCGTCTTCATCTAATATGGAAGACAACACAATACCGCCGGTTTTTGAGGTTATTTTTGCGGTTTTTACTCCTGATCCGCCTCTGGTTTGCACTTTATACTGGCTAATTTCCGTTCTTTTGCCATAACCATTTTCCATCACCACTAGTAAATATTTCTTAATTTTTTTCCCGTCCGGGGTCTGATTAGTATTAGCTAAAACCACATCAACGCCAATTACTTCGTCGCCCTTTTTTAAGCGTATTCCCCGAACCCCGGCGGCGGCTCGACCCATGGGCCGTATATCCTTTTCTTTAAACCGTATTGCCGCCCCGCTTTTGGTTACCAGCACAATATCGTCAAGGCCGGTGGTTTTTACCACCTTTTTTAACAAGTCTCCTTTTTCTAATTTAATGGCGATGATGCCGCTTTTTCGCACATTATCAAATTCTTCCAAAGAGGTTTTTTTTATCGTACCATTTTTAGTTACCATTAATAAATACTTTTCGTTGCCCGGTTCTGCATCAGATTTCTTTTTTGGCATCGTAACCAAAGACAGTACTTTTTCTTCCTGGGAAATTTCCAAAAAATTCACCAAACCGCGACCGCGAGCCACGCGCGCGCCTTCAGGAATTTCGTAGACCTGGGCCTGAAATACTTTCCCGGAATCCGTAAAGAATAATAAATTATCGTGGGTGTTGGCTGTCAAAAAATGCTCAACAATGTCATCTTGCATGGTTTTCATGCCCATAATGCCCTTACCTCCGCGTTTTTGTATTTTATACGTTGCCGGATTAATTCTTTTTATGTAGCCGCCGGTGGTCAAAGTCACCATGGTTTCTTCCAGGGGAACCAAATCAATTTCCATAATTTCGCCCAGTTTACCCTTAACGACCCGTGTTCTTCGCTTATCGCCGAATTTTTCTTTGAGTGCCAATAATTCTTTTTGAATGATGCCTTTGAGTTTTTCCGGGCTTTTTAAAATAGCCAATAATTCTTTAATTCTTTCCAAAATGGCTTTTAATTCTTCTTCTATTTTTAAGCGTTCCAAACCGGCCAATGTTTGAAGCCGCATTTCCAAAATAGCCACCGCTTGCAGTTCGGTTAACTTGAATTTTTTCATCAAGTTAATTTTGGCTTCTTCTTTGTCTTTGGATTTTTTAATAGTTTGTATAACGGCGTCAATATTGTGCAAAGCAATCATCAAGCCCTCTAAAATATGAGCCCGCTGTTTACATTTTTCCAATTCAAACTTGGTGCGGCGGGTGATGACTTCCGTTCGGTGCTTAATAAAGTATTTGAGCACGTCTGAAATGGATAAAATTTCGGGCTGGATGCCGTCAACCAGCGCCAATAAATTCAGATGGAATGTTTTTTGCAAATTGGTGTATTGGTACAACCGGTTTAAAATCCGCTGGGATTGGTATCCTCGCTTGACATCAATGACAATGCGCATGCCTTCCCTGTCTGATAAATCTTTAATATCTTTAATGCCTTCCACCTTTTTTTCCGACACTAATTCGGCCATGGCTTCCACCAATTCCGACTTTAACACCTGGTAGGGAATTTCCGTGATAATAATTTGCTCGGATTCGTCTTTTTTGGTTTCAATATCGGCTTTGCCGCGCATAATAATAGATCCTTTGCCCTGGGAATAGGCGGAAATAATCTCTTTTTGGTCGTAAATAATGCCACCGGTGGGGAAATCCGGACCCTGGATAAACTGGAATAAATCAGGGGTTTCCGCTTTTGGGTGATCCAATAAATATATTACGGCGTCTATTAATTCAGTTAAATTATGGGGCGGAATATTAGTAGCCATTCCCACGGCAATGCCCAATGAACCATTTAATAGTAATTGGGGCAAGGGAGAAGGCAAAACCGTAGGCTCTTTTTTGGTGCCATCGTAGTTATCCATGAAATTCACGGTGTCCATTTCAATATCTGCCAGCATTTCTTCTCCTAGCTTTGACAACCGAGCTTCGGTATATCGGCTGGCTGCAGCTCCATCCCCATCAATGGAATTATGAACAAAAACTCCGGCCGATAAAGCAAAATTATGCGTTTTAATTATCGTTAAATCATACACGTCCTCACTTTCACTCAAGAATTCTTTTCTAACCACTTTGTGGTTTTTATTTAACTCAAACAACAAAGAATTTTTACTGTTTTCAAAATACTTTCCAAAACCCGTTATCCACATAGTAAAATTCTTACCGCCAAATATCTCAATTCTTACTTTCTCGTAATTTTCTTGGGTGATTTCTATATTATTATCTGATAGATATTTGCAAATTCTCAAAAATTTAACTTTCCCCGTTAAATTAGTTTCCCTTTTTTTATTAGAAGCTACAATTTTTTCGTGAAATAATTGCTTATATTCTGGAATCTGCCAGAGCCTAGTCATAGTTTTTTTTGCAGTTTTTCTCATTGCCTCAATTCGTTCGGGGTGATCAGCCAAAAACTTTTTGTTCATTTCACTTAAAAAAATTCGCATCTTTTCCCGATACCCGGATTTTTTCCAATTCTTACTATTTTTCAAACTCATTCTTTCAGAATATTCTTTACGATTTTTTGGATTAGCCCAGAAATTCTTTCTGCCCTGTGCGATTTTTTCCCGATATGCCGAATCTTCTCTATGCCTTTTCGAGGCCAAATTATAATGCAACTGCCAATGCTCTTTCCAGCCTAAACGGACAATATTTTCCGGACTGTTATTTAATTTATTAAAATCAATGTGGTGTCGAATCCTACCCTTTGATTTTTGATAAATATTATTTTCTAAATTAAGCTCATCGGCTAGAACATGTGAAAAGTTCCACACATTTAAATTCGGCTGAAAGATCATGCTATAGCCGCCCAAATTAACATCACTTTCTTTTTCAGACAATTTAAAGTACAAAGGCATCAAAGATTCACCTTCTTGCAAATCTTGAGCTTCTTTATAGCTACCATCTTTTAACATAAACTTATGACTCAAGGTACACTTTATCTCCTCTCCGTTATCTAAAACCACCTTCATGATTTTGGTATTTTCTATGGTTTTTCTTGGATTTAGAATTTTGGCAATTTTAATTTTGCCACTTTCATCAACAGTATAGGTAAAATTATTTTTGCCCTGTTGGTGTTCCTTTATTAACCCCCCAAAAGATAAATCCCTGCCATCGGTAAGTTTAACTTTGGTGTCTTTGGTAAAACAACCAAAATTTCCCTGAGGTGCAACTAGAGGATACCTCAAGTTAAAATCTTGGGCCATTCTGGTCAAGCTGTCATAAATTGCCATGTCGCCATGGGGATGGTATTTGGCCATCACCTCTCCCACTACTGCTGCGCACTTTCTAAATTTAGCGCCAGCTCCAAGTCCCAATTCATTCATCGCAAACAAAATTTTACGGTGCACCGGTTTTAAACCGTCGCGTACGTCAGGAAGCGCACGGGCAACAATCACCGACATAGCATAATCTATGTAGGACTCTTTGAGTTCATCCACAATTTCACGCCGGTTAACCTGCCCGATGGCGTTGGTTCCCGGATCGCTGTCAGTCGCTTTGCGAACGGGCTTTTTACCTTCGGTGGAGTCGAAGGGTTTTTTGGGCTCTTTTTTATCCTTTTTTTCTTTGGCCATGAAAATTTGTTTAAATTTTCACCGAGTACTCAACGCATTGAGTGCTTGGTTATTCAATTATTTAATTTACTTGCCCCGTAGTGAAACCGCAGTTTCTACTACTGGGTGAATTTGAAAGTGGAAAGCATTTGATTATTAATATTTTCTAAATCAGAATATTCCGAAAAATCCTTCCGGTTTAAATTATCTATATTTATTTCATTTTGTCCGTAAATTTGTAATGTTATTACCCCATTTTTATATTCAATAATAGTATCAACACTTGGTATATGTGATGGCCAACCAATAGTTTCATAGGTTATAGCTTTTTTATCCTCAACATAAAAATTATTTAAAATTCTTACTATACCTCCTTTTTCATACCCTGATTTTTCACCTTCTTGCACCCGTTGCACTTGTTCATCAAATAAAGAGTTATCGGTATTAGGAGTTAAGCCGAAAAAAACCCAATTAATATTTACATTTTGATCTTTATTAATAAATTTTATAGAAGCATCTGGTATCCCTGTTTCCGCTGGTTCAAGATAAGGAGGGTATTTTATTTCAAACCCGTATTGGGCATTGGTGTATGTTTTCCAATCCGCCGTCGATATATCTTTGGCGGACGAGTCGGCGGTTTGGGCTTGATCTGTGTCGGGCAATATATTATCAAGATTTGGCAAATCTATACTTGGCAAATTTACTGAATTTACGGGTTCTCCTATTTTGGAAATATGATATGAGGCGGAGCTAAACCAAAAATATCCCAAAATGGGAGCCACCATGGCCACAACTGCAAAAATAATAATGATCTTTTTCGTTTCAGAAAGGTGTTGCAGTTTTTTGATAAATTCTTGGAATTTCAATTAATTTTTAATTTCCAATTTTTAATTTTTAAATAATAAGCCAATTTTTAATTTCTAAAACACAACGGGTTTAAAAATTTAAATATTAAGAAATTATTTATAAAATTACAAAATTAAAAATTATAAAATTTACGGTTGTAAAACTACTATCTCCATCGCTCCCTCCTTTGGCAAAGCACTGTGTTTAATGGTTAGCTTATCTTGCGACACTACATCTTTTTTCCCCATGGCCTTTAAAAACTTTTCAACGCCATCAATTTCTACTTTTAATTTTGCCTGCCTGCCGGTAGGCAGGGCAAGGGCATAATGCATTGGGACAACGATTTTTGGCTCTATTTGTCCTATCACCTTAGCCGCTTCGTGTCCGTCAACGGTAAATGTCCCACCTACCGGAATCATCAAAATGTCCACCTTGCCTATTTTTTCTAACTGCTCGTCAGTTAGTTGTTTTTGGCCAAAATCCCCCAAGTGGCAAAATCGCATGTTTTCGGCCTCAATGGTATAAATAGTATTTTTACCCCGTTGCTTGCCTTCACTATCATCGTGGAAAGAATCAATACCCTGCACAAACACGCCCTTTACTTCATATTCTCCTGGGCTTTCAATTAAAAATGGACGCCCCTCACCCTGAGCCACGCCGAAGGGCTTTATGGCAGCCACATTGTTGTGATCATGGTGCGCATGACTAACTAGTAAAATATCAGCCGAAAAACTAGGGACTTTTAACCCTATTTTTTCATCAAAGGGATCAATTACAATAGTCGCTTCGTGATCCTTTCCGTTTGAAACCGAAATTTGAAAGCAGGATTGCCCCGCCCAGGTAAGTTTTGCCATAAAATTATTGTTTATAAATCATTTTATCACATACATTTTAATATTCAATATACTGTAAAAATAATTTCCCAATCAGAGCATTGGTTTTTTTAATCTTAACGATTTTTACTATTTAAATATTAGATCCGCTGATTAAATATTTTCTTATTGCAATAAGAAAATATTTAATCAGCGGATCTAATGAAAAATGCTCCACGATATTTTCGTGAAGCATTATGATTTTACTACCATTAGCTTTTTTGTGTAGCCCCCCTCGTTTCCGTCAGGGGATTCCTTTCCTGGAAGGACAGATTTTTTAATGCGCCCCATCCAGTAGCCTACCCCCTCGTTTCCTTCAGGGGATTCCTTTCCCTCAGTAAAATGAGCATGAAAGAGTTTTCTTTCCAGAAATCTGAAAAGCTTCATCCTCGGGAGCTCATCCCCAAGGCGGCGCGGCTACAGCGCATAAGCTTTGCCCAATGCAAAGCCCTAAGGGATTGGCTCCAAAAACTGCCCAATTGAGATGAGAAAAATACTTTTCTTCCATGAAAAAGTGAGGGTATTTTTCTCATCTCATTGTCAATGTGCTTGTGGTGAATATAGCATGAAGGAGGGTTTTATGTCAATATTTACAAAAATCCTCAACAACGACTATCGTGGCGCGATGGCAAATGGAGTGGAGAAAAAACTTCTTTGTGATTAACAGCTTTAATGAATTTTAAAATTTGCAACTCCATATAGTAGCGATAAGCATGGCATTGTTTAAATGCTTTGATAAAACACCTCCGGCCGAGGCGCAGGTTTATGCGGTATAAAAAAATGGGAATGTCTTTTTGGCGTAATGTATCTATTGGTCGTTTTTTTTATCCGCAAAAATTTTAAGACTTCTGTTTCCACTATGTCGGCCCGAAACATTTCAACCAAATCATAAGCGAGCGGAGCACTTTTTGAAGCGCGAGCAACGTGTAAAATTCCTAATGCGGGAGAAACATCATATTTTTCAAGGATTTTTTTTACCACACTGGTAATATGGTGATACCCGATGTCTAGCAAACGATTAACAATGTCGTTTGATCCAGGATTTCTTGCTCGGAAATTACACCAAACAGGTAAAAGCAAAGAAAACTGTTTCCAAAATAATTGGGCGGCGCAGCCCTCGGCAAGCATAATTTTCTGTGAAGTATGGTAGTTTTTCAAGCGTATATGAGACAGTAGTGCGCCATACTTTTTCAGCATCAATTCCCGCCGCTGGTTTTTTAGATTCAAAACTTTTTCAGCCGAAGCAAAACAGTTTTTTTTTGCTTGTAAGCAGAAATATGAGTAATCCAAATTGCATTCATAAATTTATTGTAACAAAAATGGCGTCCACGATACATACGTATCAGGAACGCCCTGGTTTACTTTTGGTCAGCAAGAAATTCTTCTCGTAGCTTTTTGGCTATGAAAATTTTCCGCTGGGCATCAGGCAATTGCCGTTCTTCTAAAGAAAGTAACGGTGGGTTGCGTTTAATAACAGTTCCACCATGTTCACTGGCTTTGTCAGTAAGTTTTTGAATAAGTCTGGCGATATTACCGGTATTTTGGGCGCTCCAGTTGGGCCCCGTCGGCGATCCTTTGCGATCAGACTTAGAGGCATCAGCCAAAGCTCCTGGCTTACTGCGTACTTTCAGCTCAGTTACTACAAAATGCACTCCATGGCGTAAAAGTTTTTTGACAACTTCATATTGGCCATGCTGCTTTTGCTGGTGTCCCAGCTTGGCAAACATCCTGGTGCAAGCAGCCATCCGCTTTTTCCACTTGCGAGAACCTTTGACAACCCCTTCAAGGCGCTCCTGAAGCGCATTGATTTGAGGTTTCCAATGATAATCAGACCGAGGGAGGTTTAGGCAGAATTCTCCTTTCGGCGAAACAACACCCAAACGTGAGGCCCCGATTGCCAGATAAGTAATCTGTTTAGAAACTACTGGCACCTTTTCGGGTTTTGGGATTTCATAGGCGACAGAAATCCAGAAACGCCCGGGTTTTGCCATATCCCGTTCGTCCCGGCACAGTTCAAACTTTTTCAGTTTGATAGCAGTTTCGAGTCTTTTTAACTGGAACTCCGGTATAACACTGGTCAGCGTTTGTCCAATTTTTCCAAAACTCAAGTAAATCTGACCATTGGAAACCTTAAACCCAGATCTGCCCGGAATTTTGTAGAACGAGTTTTCGCTGACTCTTTGACGCGGAGGTTTGGCATCCGGGTCGCCGTTTTTGCGCAATGCCAAAAACGATTTAAACGACCCGTCAAGCGAATCAAGCGTTTCTTCTTGCCAATTACGTGGAATCAAGGCAAATTCCCCAATTATCCTCCTAGCAGTGAGTCCATTAATTTGATCATACAACGTTACGCCGTGCTCCTGGAATGCGATACTCAATTCTTGTAACAGGGATTCTTTCTCTGACACCAACTGCATCGAGATTTCTTGTTGCCTTAACTTCTTATTGAGACCTTTTTTGGCCTCATTTTCCCAAACTTCAGAAAAACCGGCTTCTTGGGCACGCTTTTTTGCCTGTCCGATCCGCTCATAAATTGACCCGAAAAACTGCTCATAGCAAGATTGACGTTCCT
>MHPA01000001.1:9134-11551 GCA_001820255.1 Candidatus Staskawiczbacteria bacterium RIFCSPLOWO2_01_FULL_38_12b
AAATTTCAAAGCGAACCGCACGATATAGCGGTTTGCCCTCTTTCTTCTTGCCCTTGGCCATGTCTGGCCCCCTTTCTTAATTACTGTGAATTACGAAATTGACTTTTGACCGAAAAATGCACACGAACTCAATCCAGCCTGAATATCCAAACTTTTTAAACATCGTAGATTGTGATAAGCTTTTTTCAATTTTTAACAACGAAACAACTAAATGATTTGATACGCAAGAAGCGAGTAAAGATAGTTGGCGATGTAGCCGTTGACTGATCTTGGCAGACTAGTAACGAGTCCGTAAAACAGTTTCAAATCCCTAAAACTAAATTCGATGTGCATCCGGGTGCGATATAGTTTTTTCTGGAATTGGGTGATAATCTTTTTCATATTTTTTCGGGGTTTGACGAGCAAAATCCGTTTGTTTTCTTGATAGAATTCCCGTTCTAATTTCTTTGAAATCAGTCCTGCGTCAGCGAGGAATATTCCTTCCAAATCTTTGCAAAGCGGTATGACCATTTCCCGATCATCAACATTGGCGGTAGTGAATTTAATGGATAGCATATGTCGGTTTAAGTCTTGGCACAGGTGCATTTTTAAGCCAAAATACGTTCCTTTCGGGCCTTTCATGAAACTGGCCAGCCCTTTCATAGTCTGGTGTACATTGGCATTTTTGAATAGGCAGACGGGGATGTCGGTGGAGTCAATATGTTTGACCGGATGTGAATTTTTGCGATGCATTTTCAGAATGAAGAACAGTAATAGCGCTGCCAGTTTTGCCCATCGGATCAGATTAACAGTTAAGGTTTTGTATGAGCATTTCTTTTTCAAATTGAAGATATTGTGCAGAGATTTAGTGGTGGCAATATGATTCTTTTTCTTGAATAATCCCAAGGCCAGCGTTTCGTTCATCGTGAGTGCCAAGGGTCGACCTAATTTCTTTTTGTATTTGTCAAATCGTAGTTGTTTTGAAAAAAAGCTAACCACCTTCAGTATTTCATTGTATAATGGAATTACTGCTTTCATAGTGGTGGTTGGCGGCTTTAATGGGGTCGCCAATCACATTTCATTTTACCATTATTTTAGCATTTCGTAATTCACAGTAATTATGAAAAGAACTGTTTTGACGCTGGTTAATAGTATCTTAACTGCCTAAATATGTCAAATGCTTCCAAATGGCGTACATGGCATAAGTATCAAGACCGCAATAGATTTTTAAATCTTTGATAATCTTTTGTTTTTCCGCTTCGCCTACATTCCCCTGGCTTATTTCGTTCCACCTTTGGCTGGCGGTTCCCCCTTCTTGTATTTCCAAATCTTTATAACTTAACTCGGGCACCAACACCGGTAAAATATTCTTAATAGAAACCTTGCCTTTAAAATCCTTGTGCACATACCATTGCATAGAAAATATATCCATTAAATCATACACTCTGGCATTTACCACTTCTATGAATAATGTATAATCGGGGTTTCGCTCTGCCAACTGTTCATTTATTTTGCACTCAAATTTTTTATTCCATACTATAATTGTACCAACATCACCAATATGCGACCGTAGAGATGTTAAAAATTCCAAACTCGGGTCGGTATTTTCGGTAAATATGAACTCAAAATGCTGTGGTTGGCTTTTTGGCGAATCCCCTTTGACTCCATTCGGCAAGCTCAAGACAGGTCCGCTTGAGGCAGACAACACATACAAAGAATACTGAAACGGAATTTGCTGGTAGGGAGAAAAACCGTCGAAGCGCGGAATGGCGCAAGGGAAGGTCTCGTAGTCCAAAAAGTATAACGGAAAATCCAACATATCTAATTCTTTTTGGATAGTAACAGCGTCTTTAAAAATTTTATCTTGCACATGGGCTTTAATTTGGTTTTTTTGCGTTACTGAAAGCTCCATGTCTTCTGGCACATCTTGTAGTTCAAAAATCCCCACATCTATCAATTCTTGCAATTTTGCCTTGCTAGCCCCAATGCGAGAAATATCATGCACGCCATAAGCCGGCACTTTAGGATTTGAGTAAGCAAAAGTTGAGCAATGATTGGACCTGCCTTTATATATGCAATCGCAATAGTCTTTGGGTTCATCCTCTTGGTTTAAGTATGTTAACCCCAGTACCATCTCTGCTAGTACACCCTCTTTGATGCTTTCAACCACCTCTGTTACATCTTCGATTTTAAAGAGCTTATGTATTTCAATTTCACCCTGACGCACATATTCAGAATTTAAATGTATTACACTGGCTTTTTTTATTTTTAATCCGCATTTTTCCAGTAAATTTACCTGGAATGCCAAATCATGGTAATGCGTTTTTTTATCAACATCGGTAGTAGATTTTACTTCGTAAATATTGTAGGTGCCATCGGGATTCAATTCTAAAATATCGCAAGCCGCCAAAAAATGATCTTTTAAAAATTCTGGCTGG
>MHPA01000001.1:11559-21315 GCA_001820255.1 Candidatus Staskawiczbacteria bacterium RIFCSPLOWO2_01_FULL_38_12b
GGACGTCGGACGTCCCGCGGGACGTCCGACGTCCAGTAATCTTTTCGTTTTCTCCTGTGCTTCTTCGCCCCGGCCTTCAATTAAAATTCCGGTAGGAAATAACTGCCTGGCGACTTTTTCAACTTCGTTTCCTGTTTCAATGATTTGCTTTTCAAATTCTGAAAGTTCAGCGGTATTATAAATTTCTGGTTTATGAATTTTCAGCCAGACATTTTTCTTGCACTCGCGCCAGAGGATATAGTCGGTTTTCGTTAAAATATTTTTATTTATTTGCATATTTAAGTTTTTGTGAAAAACTTTAGTAGTTTCGAAATCAATAATTAACTGCCTATTTGTTATTTTAATTAAATCTAAAAACTTTTTTTCAACAATTAAATCGATTATGTCCTTAAGATTTTTTTCTGTTAAAGGATCTTGAATATTTAATTGTTCAATATTAATTTTAATTTCTCCAACCCTATTGATTATTTTTTTACTTGGAGAATTAATTTTTTTAAAATCAAAAATTAATTCCAATTTTTCTATAATATTCCTTAACCAACTATTTTCCATAACTAAATTTACTTTTTAAGTTCAAAATACAAAACGCCAAACGGAAATCCTGGGATGATTTTTAGATTCATTTTACCAAGGTACTCATTGGGTGCGATTTGCACTATTTCATCTACAATCAACCTTAGCCAAAACGGATTACCCTTAACGTTATAATCAATTTTCAATACATCCAATTTTTTATCCAACAAACCTTTGCCTTGCCATGTTTTAAACGGATATTTTTCAACTTGCCCGTCAGAACCGGGCGCAGTATTGTGCCCAGCAAACAAATTAATCCCTTTTGCGTTGGCGGCATCAAACTTTTTACCGCGCCAGGAAGTGTTATGCCCCAAAAAAATGCCTTGATGCAAGCCATCGGGTGCTGGAGAGGGAAAAATTCCCTGTAAAAATACTTTGTTGCGCGAATCGTGCTGGATTTGCCATGTACGAAAAACCCCAATTAAAAATACTATTAATACCAGCCCCAATAAAAACTTTAAAAACAAAAATGCCAGTAAAAGAAAAAGAATAGTGAATACCACGTCTAGAAAAAATGTATTTTTCATGAGTTTTTGTTTACGTTACGATTATTAATAATATTTGAAATTTGTAAAAATAATGAATTATTATCCAATACTTGCTGGCCTGCAACACTCCAATCAAACTTTCCACCCAGGCTTTTTCTGGTGTCTTTTTGATCCAGCGGTAATGATTCATTTTCCATGCCGATTTCATCGCCATAATAAATAATACAAGATCCTGGCACACCAAGCAACATGCCAAACGCTCTAATAATGTCTTGATTATTTTTATGTAGCATCGTTGCAATTCTTAACGAAATGCCAATGGCAAACCGATATTTATTTTCCGGGTCAAAGTGCAAAAACAAGCCTTGACGCTCTTTTTTTACTGTCATGCCAAGCGCCATTTCATCATGATGTCCTAAAAAATTCACCCAATCACAGGACTCCGGTATCCCCGATAACGTTTCAATAAATTTTTTTGGCAATACTGCTTCTCCTTTTTTTAATGCCAAAAGCAACCGACCCACCAACGGAAAATTATACACCAAATGGCACTCGTCCCCTTTGCCAAAATATTTTTTTGATTCTTTAATGGAATCCCCCACTTCTGCCAGCAACACGATATTATCATATTTTCTATCAAGGTAGGTGCGAACTTTTTTTATTGCGTTATGAGTTTCTGGCAGACCATCACAAATCGTTCCCTCTTTTTTTATCAAATGTGAAACGGCGTCCAGCCGGAAAGCATCCACGCCAAGCGCCACCCAAAAATCTAGCACAGACATCATTTGATCAAACACGTCCGGATTATTCCAATTTAAATCGGCTTGGGCATGGTGAAAGGTTGAAAAGTAGTAATTATCCGTTTTTGGGTTGTAAATCCAATTTTTTTCTTTTAAATCGGGGAATAAATTCGGCGCTTTAGCATATTCTGTCGCGGTCTTGCTCCACAAATAAAAATCCCGCTTGCTACTCAGTGCAGAATTACTTGCCTCTAAAAACCATGGATGTTGCGTGGAAGTATGGTTTAACACAAAGTCAACCATTACTTTTATGCCGGCATCATGAGCCTTGAGCAAAAAATCTTTAAAATCTTCAATAGTTCCCAAATCTTTGCGGACGCTGGTGTAATCCGCAATATCATACCCATCATCAATCATCGGCGAAGGGTAGTGGGGCAACACATGAATGCATGTAACCCCAAGAGAAACAAGATACGGCAACTTATCGGCAAAACCATTGAAGGTGTCGCAAAATTTATCCACGTAAACTTCGTAAATAATGGCATTTTTACACCAATACTTTTTTTCTGAATGTGCGGTATTAAGCATCCCAAAATGTGCTGCCGTTTTTGTAAGATTCAAAATATTTGGGAATCATGCCAAATAACGGCGAGGGCAAATTATCCAAGTCATACCAATCCCAGCTTTCTAGTTTATCGGGCTCCATGGCTTTTGGCTCGCCCGAGACCCAATCGGCAACCAAGCCAATATCCACGTAGTGTTTTGGCGCATACTCTTTTACATTTACCAAACACAAAAACCGGATATTTTCTATTTCAACTCCCGCTTCTTCCAGGGTTTCGCGCTTGGCGCAGGCTTCAAACGACTCCATGTATTCAAAGTGGCCTCCGGTACCAGCATATTCGCCCGACCCATGGGAACTGGTGCGTTTTCCTAAAAGCACCTTGCCTTCTTTAAAAATTAAAATGCCCAATCCCACTTTCGGCCGTAAATTTTTTTTATCTTGTTCCATGAAATTATTATACCTTAATTTTTACCAATCATAACCGACGTTTCCATCAAGCGAATAAGTGCTTCCCGGTTTTCCAAAATTTCTTCGGGTACCAGCCAGTATGACATAGTCACTTCTTTGCCATTGTCTTTGGTGTAAGAAAAGGGGTGGCTATCGATTTTTTCAAATTCATGGCGGTTAGTGTCGTCCACTTTTACCGTGAATTATGAAATGGACATTTAAAATGAACTTTCTTGTCTTTTTCTCAATTTTTGGCTATAAATCTGCTATAATTTTTTATCGTAGCCTACGGCTACGATAAAAAATTCTATCAAACTTCTATCTCAAAAATTGAAGAAAATCCAAAGAAACCATTTCGTAATTCACGGTTAAAATACAATTCCGTGCCAATGATTATGCCAAACACCACCCCGTCTTGATAAATTGCCCAACCGCTAAACATGGGGCGACTGGTAATTCCCATTACACTTCCCAGCACATCATATATCACATAATCATGAAATGATTTATCGCGGGCCATAGTTTCTTAATTCCCAAATCCCAATGACCAATTACCAATCAAATTCCAATTGCCTAATTTCCAAATACGTTTTGGTCATTTAGATTTTCAGGCATTGATTGATCATTAGGGTTTGGGGTTTGGGGATTGGGGTTTCACTATATTATACCTAAAACAACTTACCACGTGGTCGTTTGCCATGCCAACCGCTTGCATGTGGGCATAAACAATCGTCGGCCCTAAAAATGTAAACCCGCGCTTTTTTAAATCTTTGGCAAATACTTCGGCTTCAGGAGTTATGGCCGGCACATCTTTTAATGTTTTTCTTTTTCCATCAATTTGCTTTCCGTCCGTAAACTGCCACATGTATTTTGAAAACCCTTTGGCACGGCTCAGGGCAGGCTCACCGAATTCTTTTTGAATCTCAATAAATTTTTGTGCGTTATTTATTGTCGCCTCAATTTTTAAACGATTTCGTATAATCGCTGGATCTTTAATTATCCGGGCAACGTCGTGCGTAGTAAATTTGGCAATTTTTTTATAATCAAAATTTAAAAATAGTTTTTTATAACCTTGGCGTTTATGTAAAATAGTCCGCCAAGAAAGCCCCGCCTGGGCACTCTCTAAAACCAAAAACTCAAAAATCTTTCTATCATCAAAAACCGGCACCCCCCATTCTTTGTCGTGGTACTCAATCATCAGCGGGTCATCTCCCGGCCACTCACAGGCCTGCCCTGAGCGGGGTACTCCTTGGGTCTGAAGGGTTTTTTTACTTTTTTTCATTGCACTAAAAAATCGTAGGCTTCCTTTTTAGTAACGGTTGCAAAAGACGCATCTTTGTAGTCCTTAAGAAAAGATTTGGGAGGCTTGGATTCTTGATTACTCCACTTAAATTCAAACGCAGCCAGCTTACCGTTAACTTTTTCTATATAGTCTATTTCCTTACCGCCAATGGTTCTCCAAAAATATTGTTTTGGCGCCAAGCGGCCGCTATGCGCCAAGTGTTTCAATCTTTCAACAATCATCACATTTTCAAATAATGAGCCGACATCGGGGCGCTCGGTCACTTGCATGGGTGAAAAATTATCAACCAACGCATTACGTAGCCCCAAGTCTACAAAAAATATTTTCTTGGTTTTAACAACTTCATTTCTTTTGTTTTCTGAATATGCGCCAATTCGCACAATCACATAATTCTTTTCCAAAAGACTGATATATTTTTGAACCGTGGCAATACTGGCGCCAAGGGTGCTGGAAAGTTCCCTAAATGAAACTTCACTGCCAATTTGAAATGCCAGTAATTTAAGCAAAGAAACTACCAGTTCTGGTTTTCTAAAACCTTCCAGCGACAACACATTTTTATACAGATATTGTGAAACTAGCGTATTTAATTGTATCTTTTTTTCTTCTTCGGTTTGGCCTTGTATTCCAGGATATCCCCCAAACCGCATTAAATCAGGTAAACGATTTTCGGCATCAAAAGACCTGTCCACTAATTCGGTCAAACCAAGTGGATACAATATATATTCTCGAGATCTGCCAGTTAACGGTTCAGACACTTCATTGGCCAATTCAAAAGATGATGACCCCGTGGCTATATATTGAATTTCAGGGCGATGATCAAAAAGACTTTTTAAAACAGAACCTATCCCCTTAACTGTTTGTGCTTCATCAAAAACCACAATTTTATAACCTTCCACCAAAGAAAAAATCTCATCCATATTGCGGCGCATTAACATTTCATTATTGGCCAAAAGTTCACAGTCAATAAAACGAACCGTTTGACCAAAATCACGAACCACCTCTTTCATTAAAGTGGTTTTACCAGCCTGGCGAGGCCCATAGACAATTATCACCTTTCCTTTGAATAAGTGATCCTTAATCACTTTCTCAAGTTCTCTTTTGATGTATTTCATAACTGAATGTTATCAAAAAGAGCCACTTTTGTCAACTCATACTCTGTGGATAACTATTTTTAACTTTGCGAGCTATCATCCGACACCCCCATTCTTTATCATGATATTTTATCATGAGCGGGTCATCTTCAGGCCACTCACAGGCCTGCCCTGAGCCACGCCGAAGGGTTTTTTATTTTTTTGCATTTTCATTTCACGAAATATTGACTACCTTCTTTAGTTAGTCCCACTTTTTACCAAACAGAGTTTTTGTTGGTGTAAGTGTAATTACAGCTTCTTCTGCTATTTTTTCTGGTGTCACCTTCTCTGCGTTACCAAAGTTTTCATTCAAAGTCCCTTCTTCATTGAGAGTAATAATATATTGAAACTTTGTTCCACTGTTTGAAAGTTTTTCTAAATATTCATAGAGGTGAACAAAGTGAGCCTTATCCATCCCATCGAAAATTCCGTCATGTACTAAAAAGTGTGGCGCATGAACCCCTTTTTTTATAACGTGGAACAGAACGGCAAGATCGTAGATAAGCGTCCGGCCTTGGTTCTTGCCCTTTGATAAATCTGCTGGCAGAGATACATCAATATTAATCTTTGAATTTTTTTTCTCGTTTGCGGTCAGTGAAAAACTGGAACGATCTTTATTCTCTACATATATTGCATCGTGTACATTGAAGAATTCTTGACGAAACTCGGAAAGAGATTTCTGTATCTTTTGAATGAAACTTACTATCTCTACATATAACTTTGCTTCTTCTTGTTTAAGATCCGCCTCCTCTTTTTTCAAATCTTGATAAAATTTAATTTTGCCAGATAGATTATTTAACTCCTCACGCTTTTTACTAAGCTCTAAATAAGCTTCAGATAAATCGGAGATAGCGTTTTTTGCTTCAAGGAATCTAAAAAGCTCGGCTCGTCGCTCTTCCAGTTCTTTTATCTTGACCTCTCTTTTCTTTGTCCCATCTTCAAGGTCACTAATTTCCGTTTTTAGGAAGTCCTTTCTAGACTGCACAATCTGTTTCCGAAAAATGACTGCTTCTTCAAGGGTCTTTTCTATTTTTTCTGCTAGTAGCTCATTTAATTCTTTGTACATTCTGCCAACTTTTCGCACACTTAAATCGTCATTTAGATGAAAGCTGTCTCGGTATGATTCAACCTTTTTTCTATCCGAAAAGTTTTGGAACCACAGATTCTTTATTTCTAGGGTTAATTGATTGCTTTGTTTTTCTACATCCTCATATTGGTCCGCAAGTTTAAACTGCTTGATATTACCTTCAAGTTTGCCGACTTGAACATGTAATTTATCAATCTCGCTTTCCGCATGAGAAATATCACGTAGTCCATATGTGTCTTGAACAAGATCTCTAACCTCTCTAATGGCAGGGCTTTTTTTCTTAAATTCTGATTGTAAATTATTATTTTGGTAGAAAAAAGTATTATCAATATCCATAAGAAGTAAATGATACTGCACCAACTCGGCTTCCGATACTTCCTTAATGTATTTAATCGGGTCAGAAAAGCTGTCATATTTTGTCGACTGTTTTTTGATAAAAAATGGGATTAATTTTCGTAGCCACTTATTTGAATATCTGCCTTTATAATCTGTGTTCTTAAATATAAGATCACAGAGAATGTCCTTGACGTCATCTATAGAGCTATAGTTAGACGGAGAATTTTTAGCACCAAACAAAATGTTTTTATTGGGTTCTGCAAACGAGCGTTTAATAATATAATCTTTACCGTCAACAATAAATTCTAAAACTACTATTGATTCCTTTAGATTGTTATTTGCTTTAGCCGATTTTATTAATTTTGTTTCAGACGAAAGTAGGCAATAATCGAGCAGATCGAGTAAGAGTGTTTTCCCAACACCGTTTAATGATTTTTTTGTATCTGTGTCTTTTTCTTTTTTGGCAAAAATAAAATTAACTCCATTTTTAAAATTAATGGCTGGGAATAATCCTTCTGGCTCTGAATAAAGTCTTTTCAAAAACATAATTATTTTATAATTACTTGGTGATGTTGTAACTCAATTAAGCCAGACGACCACAAAAAAGTGAGGGTGTTGTAGTATTGATCAAGAGATAATGCCTTTATCCGCTTTGCGTCTTGAAACAGGCTCTCCACGTTGTGACTTTTGCGTTTTAATAGTCCGAGCAGATCTGCGCCAAGTACAAGAACATTATTATCAAGTTTTTCGTGTTTTGATGGTATAAGCATAATAGTTACTCGACTTTATTTTTCAGATTCCGTTTTCTCGAAAATAGTACAGTCATCAAAGAAAAATAATATAAAGGCACGGATCAGGTTAGTATACTCCGCATTATCTTTCTTATTGGGGATAATAAATTGGGAAAACAGTTCTTCCAAAATTTGAAGATTGTTAAGCCCTCTATCTTTAAGTGAATTGTACCTTTGAAATAGGTGACCGTGTAGATCGTTTTGCACCTCGGAGTCTTCTTCTTGTATTCTCTTTTCTATTAATGCAATTTTTGTATACGCATACTTAAAGTATTCTTGTACTCGTCTACATTCTTCTTCATCTTTAAAATTAATTCCAATTTTTTTAGAAAGATTAATATGCTCTTTGTCTGGCTGGGTTTCGCTTGATCCAAGACTTTTAATTACGCTCTTAAAAATTTCGTCGATCCTGCCGAAATCTTTTTCATCTGACTTCGCAATATTAATAAAAGTTGCATCACGACCTGCTTGGATATTGGTAGAGTTATCGCCGCCTTTTTGCTTTTGGCTTAATTCATCCATAGTTATTTAGGAACGTTAATATCTCTACCAGCTTGGATATTGGTAGAGTTATCGCCCCCTTTTTGCTTTTGTATTAAGCTTTTTCCGAATCGGTCACGCAATATGAAACGTCTTATAAAAAATCCCGAAATACCAACGGCGGTGGAAAAAAGAAAGAGCAATATTGCGACAAAGCCTTGATTATTATTAGCCCAATTAATGAATTTAAATATCATAACTCTATTCTAGCAGTCTTTAAGATTATTGACCAATCTCCACTTCCACCGGACAATGGTCGCTTCCCATGACGGTGGCGTGGATTTTAGCTTTTTTAACGATTTCATAACCCAATATCGTTAAAAAGTGCTAAAAAAACCGCATTTTAACGGTTTTTAATGCTTCACGCATAGATTGAAGCGTTCAACTTGCATGAAAAATCTCTTGCAACCCCTCTTTCAGCGGTGGCAAATCGATACTAATGGTATCCCAAACTACATCCAAATTGATATCAAAATAATTATGAATGGCCTTATCTCTGAATCCGGCAATTTCTTTCCAGGGCAAGGCCACTTTTTCTTTCAAATCACTGGAAATTTTCTTTGACACTTCTCCAATCAACGTAAGCTGCATAATGACTGCGCTTTGAACTAGCTGATTTTCAGAAAAATTTTCTTTGTCAATTCCATTTACAAACAATTCAATCTTTCGGATTGAATCAAGCATTTGATCTATAGACATCACATCCGATACATGGACTTAAGGTCTAGTAAATTTGGCAATATTGGCTGTCTTGGAGGCGAAAACTTTGTAAGGCGTATCCGTAGATACGGCTTACAAAGTTTTCGTTGAAAGACAGTCAAGATTGGCAAATTGGCAGAGCTTGGAGTCCAGGTATCGGATGTGATGTCTATATATATACTTTATCATTTTTCATCTTCATAAATGGTTTTTAAATCCGGTAAA
This sequence comes from Candidatus Staskawiczbacteria bacterium RIFCSPLOWO2_01_FULL_38_12b, assembly GCA_001820255.1. GTDB lineage: Bacteria > Patescibacteriota > Minisyncoccia > Minisyncoccales > Staskawiczbacteraceae > VGLO01. Next base: position 20,484 of record MHPA01000001.1, read on the forward strand.
ATATGGGGCTCAATAAATTTATTCACGCCGCCTTCGGTTACCAAATCAACTTTCCGCCCAAGTTTTTTCTCCATTTCATTTACCAAGCCAACAAACCCAACCAGTCCCATAGGCTTGCCCAGCTTTACCATCACGTCCACATCGCTTTCGGGGCTGTCGTCCCCCCTCGCCACAGATCCAAAAACTGCGGCGCGCTTAACGCCATAATGACGGAATATCGGGGCTAATTTACTTTGTAAATCTTTTACGCTCATATTATGATTGTAGGCCAAAAATGACTAGATTGCAACTTCCACCTCCACCGGGCAATGGTCACTGCCCATGACGCTGGCATAAATTACCGCTTTTTTTATTTTACTTTTTAATGACTTGCTGGCAAAAATATAGTCAATGCGCCAGCCGACGTTCCTGGCTCTTGAATTGGCAAAATGGCTCCACCAAGTATAGTGGCCATTCCCTTTGGTAAACATTCTGAAAGTGTCAATAAATCCGGCGCCAATAATATTATCAATCCCACTGCGTTCTTCCATAGTAAAACCCTTTTTACCGACATTCTGTTTTGGGTTAGCCAAATCGTCTTCAGTATGCGCCACATTTAAATCTCCACAGAATATAACAGGTTTAGCTTTTTCAAGCTCTTGCATATAATTTAAAAATGCCGGATCCCATTTTTTGTGGCGCAACGGAATGCGACTTAAATCATCTTTGGAATTTGGAGTGTACACTGAAGTCACATAATACTTTTTAAACTCTACCACAATCACGCGGCCTTCAGTATTCGGGTCGCCATATCCGTCATCGGCCAAATTATATTTCTTTGCGATTTTTTCGG
>MHPA01000001.1:21323-25049 GCA_001820255.1 Candidatus Staskawiczbacteria bacterium RIFCSPLOWO2_01_FULL_38_12b
GCTTGTTGAACCTGCCGAACGGAAAAAAATCGCCGTGCCGCTATACCCCGGCCGAACGGCGGAATTCCAATATTCTTCATAATCGGGCAAGTCTACTTCGCTTTGATGATCAAAGGCCTTAGTTTCTTGAAGACACAAAATATCCGGCTGGTATTTTTTAATGAAAGGCACAAAAAGCCCTTTTTTACGCACCGCCCGAATTCCGTTTACGTTCCAAGAAATAATTTTCATATTTCATTAAAAGGAGTTTTAATAACCTTATACAACCCCCAATTTTTTGTCCATCCGTGGGTTTTCCATCGGAATAAAAAATGAACACTTGTGCCTATAATCGCAAGTGCCAAAATCGCCAGTGCTAAAACTTCCCCACCAAAAAATAAATATACTAATACTCCTAACATAATAAAAACCACCCATTTTATAATACGGAACATTTTTGATTGCCCATTTACAATCACATACTTTTCTCGCTTAATCCAATTGTTCATTATTGAAAATTTAAAATTAGAAATTGAAAATCCGTTAATAATGTGTCCTCAGCGGGAATCCGCTTCGCTAGAACCCAATCGTTTCGCGATTTTCAAAACCCTGAGACGGGAATTTCCGCTTGCGCAGATAATTCTCGCGTCTTGTCGGTTTTGAATAACCTGCCTGCCGGCAGGCAGGTTTCCTACACGGGAGGAAATGGCTTTCCTCCCGACCCCTCCATTAGGTTCGATTCCCGCTGGAAAATATAAATTTTAATGTGTCCTCAGCGGGAATCGAACCTGCATCGCCAGCTTCGGAGGCCGGCATTTTATCCATTAAACTATGAGGACGAAGAAATTTGAGAAGCGGTGCCTTTTGGTTAAAATCCGAACTTTTTTTGATGAAAATCCGGACGTTGAATTTTAAAATCCGAACGCTCGGGCGGGCAAAAAGGAAGGGGGTTGGGGGGAAGGAATTTTTGCCCGCCCTCGCTTGAACTAGCGAATTTTTTGGTGGCGACTATTTCTTTCCCAACTCACTAATAATATAGTCTATCCAATTTTGATACCAATACCAAGTTTTAATAATCATAGTACCAAAACCCTTGCTTATGTTTTTACCATCTTGTTTTCTCCAAAATTGAATATGCTGATACATCCCGAAATTCTTAAAGCCCGCCTCTTTAACTTTTTGAATCACCAATGTTGCACTAAATTTCTGTTTTTCCGTTTCTTCTTTTATCCAATATTCTTTTGAGATATTTTTTGCCAATTCGGATTTTGGGTCAATAAACTCAATAACCCTATCCGCTTGTCCTTTTCGTTTTGCCAAAACTTTCACGAACAAAAGACGATAGGCGAATCTATCACTTTTTGCCTCATCTTCAGATAACTTGCTGTCAAAATCTGCGACATAAGAAATAACATTTTGGGGGATAAAACCTTCTTTATCTTTGATGACTTTTGATTGCGATTGATCTAGCTCGGAAAATTGCAAACTCAAGGCTAAATTATTATCAAGACCATACTTTTCGCCATGCAATTTTTTGAGATAAAAGTTTAGGTTCAGCGCACATGCTTGATAGCGTGCAGACAAATATGAATCTAGCCCGCTGGCTTTGCGGTGCTCAATCTGATTCCGTAATCCAATCAAAAAGCTCAAATTATTTGTTGTGTCCTTGTCTAGTGGACAGTCGGTTTTTAAGATACATTCCCTCAAATCCCAGTATTTGATACTGCCGTCTGAATTTCTAGTGTATTTCTTTCGCCCTCCATTTTTGGTAAAATAACGATAGTCTATCCCTTTCGCTCGGTAATATGCGTGCAAAAGATAAGTCCAAGCAATTAGGGAAAGTACGATATAGCTCTCGGTTTTGAAAGAAATAAGTGGGTTATTATAAATTTGGACAGCAGAAAGCATAGCTTCGCGAGCTTTCATAATTAAATCCACTTTTTCTGAATAAATACTCCTTGTCATACTTGCATTGATATTTTACCTTATGTATACTATAGTTATCAAGTTATTATGAATTTCCAAAAGATAAAAAATTCACTTGGCAAACCATATTTTGAAACAGACGACTGTTTGCTTTATGCTGGCGACTGTTTGGAATTAATGAAGAAAATCGACTCATCGCTCGTTGATCTAACGGTGACGAGTCCTCCTTACAATATTGGAAAGGAATACGAAAAACCAATGCCTCTCGAAAATTATTTGAACTGGTGCAAGAACTGGATTTCAGAAATTCATCGGGTAACTAAAAATCAAGGGGCTTTCTGGTTGAATATTGGATATTTAGAAATTCCGGAAAAAGGGAAGGCAGTTCCTATACCTTATTTACTTTGGGATAAGACACCTTTCTTTTTTATTCAAGAAGTAATCTGGAATTATGGGGCAGGAGTAGCAGGTAGAAAGTTTTTTTCTCCACGCAACGAGAAACTTCTTTGGTATGTAAAAAATCAAGAAAATTATGTTTTCAATCTTGATGATATTCGAGATAAAAATGTAAAATATCCAAACCAAAAGAAAAATGGAAAGCTCAAATGTAATCCTTTGGGAAAAAACCCAACTGATGTCTGGCAAATCCCAAAAGTAACTTCTGGTGCAAACCGTAGTTCAAAAGAAAGAATGCCACATCCAGCACAATTTCCTATCGCACTAATAGACCGAGTAGTTAAGGCTTCTAGCAACTCAAATGAGATAGTGTTAGACCCATTTTTGGGATCTGGTACGAGTGCAATCGTTGCACTTGCGAATAAGCGTAAATTTGTTGGTTTTGAGATAAACGAAAAGTACTGTGATTTAGCGGTTGAAAGAATTAAGCAATACAAAAATTCGCCCAAGCCTGTTTCTCTATTTGAATTTGCTACTACAGCTCGACTAGTTTAAAATTCTCAACATTTCTACTAAGTCGTGCTTGTTGACCAGTCGCAGATGCTTGGCCAAGCCAATCTGAATGATCTAACCAACCAAATCTTATCTTGAGTATTTTTGGTGTTGGACATATATCAGTACATTTTTCAAAGTTGATAGCTAGATAATAACCCGCCTTACCTTTCTTCCCGTTCAGTGATTCTTGCGCATAGCTACGATTGCCAAAAATACTTTGTGGATTTGATGATGTTTTAATTTCAATAGAGAAATTATCATTCGGTATGTAAATAAGATCCTTGTCTTTTGCAGAAATTTCCCTACGCCACTTTTTGGGATATCTTTTTTCGAATTCAAGCGGTATGAGCTCGTGCAGAAAAAATCCTAAAATTTGTGGCTTTGGGTAAATGTCCTTGCCTATCTTGTATCCCCGTTTACCGATTTTTGATTGAAAAATATCATTCCAAGATTGAAGCACCACCTCCTTAATTTCTTGGGGTGAAAGTGGGTGCTTCTTGATCAATAATTTTGTTACTGCCAACCACTCACCTGGTTTTTTGTTTGCATATGGAGATTTCATAATTTATGAGCCAAAAAAATCAGCGATACTAATTTTGAGAGCTTTTGCAATTTTCTCAATATTTTCTAGCGTTATATTTTTTTCTGCACGCTCAATCATACCGATATAAGTTCGGTGAACACCCGCACGTCCAGCAAGTTCTTCTTGCGATAAATCTAATCTTATCCGTTCTTCGCGGACTTTTTGACCAAATTTTATTAAAACTTCTCGTTTCATATTAGTATCTTTAGTATACGCACTTGCTAACTTTGGTTCTACATACTATAGTTAGCGTATGAGTTCAAGTGTTTTAGGGTGTTCTTTAACCT
>MHPA01000002.1:0-249 GCA_001820255.1 Candidatus Staskawiczbacteria bacterium RIFCSPLOWO2_01_FULL_38_12b
TGCCTTCCGCCTGGATTTTTCTGACTTCGGATTCTTTTTGGTCGGGCAATACTTCCGCTAAAATTCTTTTGATACCCAAAATCTTGCCTATGGCATCAGCAGTTCTTTGATTGTCTCCGGTAATCATCACCACTTCAATGCCAAGTTTTTGTAAAGCTTCAAGTCCCCCTTTTGCGCTTTCTTTAATAACGTCAGCAACCGCAATAAGACCTGAAAGATTACCATCAACCGCAAGCATCATAACCGTTT
>MHPA01000002.1:261-12032 GCA_001820255.1 Candidatus Staskawiczbacteria bacterium RIFCSPLOWO2_01_FULL_38_12b
CCATGGTGCTTATTTGATTGCTGGCAGAAATAATATCAATTTTTTCTTTATCCATTAATCTGTTATTGCCAAAAATAATTCTCTTACCATTAATTATTCCTTCAACGCCATGGCCTATAATAGCTTGAAACTTATCTACTTTGCCAAGAACTAGATTTTTTTCTTGGGCGTATTTTACAATCGCTTCGGCAAGGGAATGTTCAGACCCTTTTTCAATGGATCCGGCCAAGGTTAATAATTCGTCTTTGCTTATTGCGTCAACCGGAATAACGTCTGTTACCTCCGGCTTCCCTTTAGTAAGGGTACCGGTTTTGTCAAAAATAATAGTATTTATTTTATGGGCGGTTTCCAGACTTTCTGCATCGCGGATTAAAATTCCCCGCTCTGCTCCTTTCCCGGTGCCCACCATAATGGCAGTTGGGGTTGCCAATCCCATGGCGCACGGACAAGCGATAATTAAAACAGCAACCATATTAAGTAAAGCGAATGTTAATGCCGGAGGGGCGCCAAAATCATACCAAACCACAAATGTCGCAATGGCAAGCATTAATACCGCTGGCACAAAATAAGAAGAAACTAAATCTGCCAAACGCTGAATGGGAGCCTTGCTCCCCTGGGCTTCCTGTACCAAGGCAATAATTTGAGCCAGCATGGTTTCCTGCCCCACTTTGGTAGCTTTGAAAGTAAAAGTTCCTGTCTTGTTTATGGTTGCCCCAACTACCGTATCGTTTTTTGCCTTATCAACCGGAATACTTTCACCGGTAACCATAGATTCGTCAATGGAAGATTCGCCCTCAACCATAATCCCATCAACAGGAATTTTTTCTCCTGGACGAACTCTGATAATGTCCCCAATAATAACCTCCGTAATGGGTACATCTATTTCTTTGTCATTCTTAATAACTCGCGCAGTTTTTGCTTGCATGCCAATCAATTTTTTAATGGCCTCCGAGGTGCCGGCTTTGGCTTTCATTTCAAAGTATCTGCCCAAAAGAATGAGGCCGATAATAATGGTGGCAACATCAAAATAGGGAGCGGCTTCAATACCGATACTTGCCATGGCATTTGGAAATAATGCAATAAAGGCCGAATAGCCATAGGCTACGGTAGTGCCTATTGCCACAAGCGTGTCCATATTTGCCGTTCGATGCTTAAGCGCCAGAATGGTCGCCCGATAAAATCCCCACCCTGCCCAAAATTGAACGGGGGTAGCCAATAGTAATTGGATAAGAAAGTTTTGTAAAATCTTTGGCGAAGTATTCATAAGTCCCGGAAAACTCCCCCAAAGAATCAGTCCTCCCAAAAACAGACTAACCATAACTTTTACTTTCAGGTCGCCAAGCTCTTTTTGTTTTTCTTTTTTTTCGTCGTCCTCGTGCCGCACCTCATTACTAATCAAGGCTTTGTATCCGACATCTGATACTGCTCCCGAAAGATGTTGATCGGTAACTTTTTTGGGATCATAGGTGACTGTAGCTTTTTCGGTTGCCAAGTTAACGGTTGCCTTGACTACACCATCCACTTTATTTAAAGAATCTTCAAGTAACGTAATACATGAAGCACAATGTATTCCCTTGATGGGAAATGTTTTTTTAGTTTCCATATCATTATTAGACCCGTTGCGTAATAAGGATTTACTGCAAATTGCATACTTTCTTTGAATTACCAAACAGATCTATTATTTTACGATTTATAGTGAGTTTACTTGTAGTGAGCTTGTTGAAACTATCGAACTATTATTTTTCCATGAAACATGTTCATGCCGCAGGAATATCCAAATTCTCCGCTTTTTTGCGGAGTAATTTCAACGGTGATTTTTTGATTGAGTGGCAGGTATTTACGGATTTTAAAGTCACCCAGTACCACTTCTTCCAAGCAACTATTGGAATCTTTGCGGATGAAATTAATTTTGGTGATTTTGCCTTTTGGGATAATAATAACATTTGGAGAATATCCGCCCTCAACGATAACGTCTACCGAATCTGAAACTAAAATTTCCTTAGATTTTTTCATCAGAAAAAACCAGTAGGTAAAAGCAATGCCCATAATACCAAGAACTGTAACGATAATTTTATCTATTGTCATATTATTTTAAAGCGAGTGAAGGTGTTATAAATTACAAACCGTAGTTTGTAATTTATAACACCAAGCGAGCGCCTAAAATATGCTTTACATATTTTTAATTTGTATAATATTATTATTTTTCGAGGAAGTAATTCTCTCCAAAAAGCCAGCGCATATATCTTAAATTAAAGTAGTGGCCAAGGTGCAAAAAAAAGGCGCAAATACCAATAACAACGATTATCCAATCCAACCATTGAGGAATAGCCGCCCCGATGACAAGCAATACCCCCAAAAATAATAAAAATACCCCCAAAAGAATACCACTGATATCAAGAAACACAAAAAAGGATATTTTTAAAAATTTAAATAGTATTATCATTGGTTTTTACTTAATGTTAAACTGCGGCCCATTAAATTATTTCTCCCTGTTTTTCTAACATCATATGATGTATGGTTGCAATTTGAATCCAAATAGCTATAAGAATAAGGATTCCAGCGCAGAGCAAGGCATCTATTTTTGTAACCCCAAATACAGAATTGTCAACTCCGCCTACAATCGCACCAATAAACGCAATAATTCCAACAAAACCCACCACAACACCAGTACCATGCATTAATTTTGATAGTTTCATATTTTTTTGTGATTAATTTTTTAATTCAAATTTATTTTTTTAAGTAATTCCACACTAATTAACGACTTCAATAACTCCCCTCACCATCCCCATAGGACAACTAAACCGGTAAGTACCGGGGGCTTTGGGAGTAAACTCTTTTACCGTAACTTGTCCCGAGTTTGGATTTAAATACAAAGGCTCAATGAGGCCATTGGCAATAATTTGGCCGGTGTCGCAACTTGGCTGTCCCGACGAGGTTATTTCCCAGCGCACAGGAATACCAACCCTGACTTTAAAATAATCAGGATTATAGTTTGTCGCAAAAACCGTCATTACCATGACTTGCTTGCCCCCAATTACTGGCACAAAAGCGCCGGAGATTTGGTTTTGGCCTGGCACCAATATGCCAGGTAAATTAATTCCCAACACGCTTATTTGATTGTTAAGGGTAAATAGGGCAAAAAATAATACCAAAAATCCCGCTACCTTTGAAAATGTTTTTGAAAGGTGGGGTTTTGAAAAAAATGCAACACTGGAAAGCCCGATTAACAAAAGCATCGGCAAGGTTCCCAGGGCAAAAAATCCCATAATCCCCGCTCCTTGCCAAGGGTTTCCCGACAACAGCGCCAATGTCTGGGCAGTAATGGTAAAACCGCAAGGTAAAAAGAAAGTCAGAGCACCCATGACAAAGGGCATGTGTTTGCCTTTAAAATTACTTTCATCAACGATGCGCCGAGTGATGGCTTTGGGGGTTGCAAAGCGGAATTTACGAAAACCGGGAACGTCCAGCATCTGTAAGCCCAGGGCTACCATTAACAAAGAAATGGCAATCACCAAAAAAGAAGTAAATCCTAATGATATTTGCAATCTGCTTCCGATTAATCCTAACAGGCCCCCCAAGAGCGCATACGATAAAATTCTTCCCGTATTAAACATGATATGGGGCTGCATTTTTACATAATAACTCTGGCCGTCAGGATAAAGCTGGTGCCATTGCTTTGACATGGACAGCACTATTCCGCCCACCAATGCCGCACAACTTGAAAGACCGGCCAGCAAACCAAAGGCAAAAAATGCAACCAAAGAAGATGTTGTTGTTACATTTAATATTCCAGAAACCCCCGCACGGTCCAAAAGCAAGAAAGCGACCATAACAAAAATAGCAATGTTAAAAGCTACCAAGGTGGGGTTTAGCGGTTTTTCGTGGCCATGGTCAAGGTCATCTTCTTGCCCTTGATATTTTGATTCAAAAAAAGCGTAGTTGTCCTTTTTAAAAATATCATTGAGTTTTTGGGCGTCCGGTTTTTGGCCATCATAGCCAATGGTCGCCTTACTATCGCCTGTTGAAGCTTCCGCTGAGACCACCCCAGGAATTTCCAGAAGTTTTTTTTCAATTAACACCTCGCATGATGCGCAGTGCATTCCTTTTACAAAATAGGTTTGTTGTTTGCTCATATGTTATTTATTTACCGTGAATTATTTAATGTTACCACCGTACATAACAAAAAACTACCCAAAAAAACAACTTGGATAGTTTTAACTATTATTCGTATATTTTCGGGTTAAGAATTCCCCGGGAAAATGCCAAAAGCATCCGGTTAAAAATTTTTATCACGGGAGCATGATCGCATAAATAGTGATAAAACGGCTGAGATGTTAATTTGTGCAAATAAGCCCTGCCGGCAAACAAAAATAAAACAATCATTGTAACTAACCATAAGGGGAGAATAAATAACTCTTTTACTTTAGTTATCGCAAACATTTGATGCCAAAGGTCGATATGCTGGGTTAATGTCATTTGGCAAAAAACCGGCAAATCGCCCATAAACGGACAATGTGTCATTGCCCCATCAACTGGCATTGAATACAAAGCGTAAAAACCCATCAGTAAAAAAGCTATGCCCATTAATGTAACTATATTTTTTAAGCTTAATGATATCATTTGATTTTATTGTATAACTAATTTAAGCCGCCGTCAAACGAGTGAAAGCCGCACCCCACTAAAACAGATAATATATGGCAATGGCGACACTGGAAGAAAAGTAAAACAAGAAAGCCGCGGACATCATCATATTGGTAAACCAATTGGGGCGCAGTTGCTTTGGCAACTTAACATTATTCAAATAAATAAGTACGGGCACGTAAATGGCCATAACCACCGCCCCCAGCACAGCACTTATGGTAAGCAAGACAAGGGGTTGGCGTAATGGCAAAAGACAAGCGCTGGCCAGCACGATAATAACCACCAGGCCATAATATAATTGATTGATAGATATGTTTGATATGCCACCCAGATACTTTTTAAACGGGCCGGTATGGGAATTTACATATAAAATATCGCTGACGATTCTGGAAAAAGCATCTATAATGGTCCACATTACAGAAAAAAGCATCAAAAACGACATGACTAAAAAAGAATTAAAGCCAAACACACCCCAACGCTGGCCGAAAATATGAGCCTGTGAAACGGCAACGCTCAATCCTTCAGGAACAATACCAAGAGGAGTTAATACCGCATAAGCGTTTAAGCTTAATAACACCAAGGTAACAAGCCCCAATAACCAAAAGATAATCCCCTGGTCAATTTTTATAAACATCATCCACTTTTTCCAATTAGCAAGGCTTTCCTTGTCAATATGAAAAGCATAACCTTTAAAACTCACTGCCTCCACGTTTCCGGTAATGGGATTAATAATTCTGCCCACGTATCGGCCCATTCCCGCTTGTTTATCGCGATACCAAAGCGACACGCACACATTTAAAAGCCCGCCGGCACCCGCAAACACAATGGCGCCAATAAATACCGACATGTTAATCCCCTGAGGAATATAGCCAAAATTAATAATCCCCTTAAAAGCCGCCATAAAATCAGCCGGTGAAAGCGTAAGAAAACTGTTTATTAAAAGCAAAGCAAAAAAAACCGGAATGATAATTTTTAATGATTTTTCCAAAAAATGATACGCCACTTTGCCGCTGAAAGTAAGCACCAGTACCAAGGCCAAGCTTGCAATCGCCCAGCCGATATAGTTCCCAAAACCAAAAAGCTCTTTTAATATGGTGCCTATGGCACTGGCCCATCCAGGCCAAATATAAAGCGATACGGCCGATAACAACCAAAAGGGGGCAAACCATTTAAACACTCTTGAAGAAGAGGTAAAAAAACTTTCGCCGGTAGCCAACGCATGGCGAGCCACTTCTTGGTTGATAAAATATTGGAATGTTATTCCCATGACCGCCGCCCAAAGCACTTGGGGGCCGTACTTGGTAACTAGATGCGGCCACAAAATTAATTCCCCGGTACCGATAGCCAAACCCATCACCAAGACTCCAACGCCCAAGGCTGAAGACCAATGAGGCGGAGCATGCAAAGTGTTTATTTCAAATTCATGATAAGTATCTCTCATTTTTTATGAAATATTAACTCAATCGACTGCTTCTTAAAGAGGCATACGTATCCAAAAGAGTAAAAAGAAGACTTATTACAAGGGGACCTAACAAAAAACCGACAGGGCCTAGAAAAATTATTCCACCAAGAACAGAAAGGAAAATAATTAAAGGATGGATTTTTACCTCTTTACCGATGAGGATCGGCCTTAAAAAGTTGTCTACCAGCCCCACTACAACAATACTCCAAGCCGAAAAACCAAGAGCCATAAAAATATTTCCGGTTAAAAAAACATATATAACCGCAGGTACGGATACGATTGCCGTCCCTAGTCCAGGGACAAGAGAAGCTATGGTGGCCGCAATCCCCCACAATGCGGCATTGGGAACCCCAAACAATCCAAAACCTATTGCCGTCAGAATTCCCTGGACAAAAGCCATCACCAGGCTGCCCTTAATTACTGAATTTATTGCGATTTTAATTTTTTTAAAAATTATTTCATCATCGCTATCGGCCAAGGGGCTTACACTGATAATAATTTTCTTAATTTTGGGGCCATCTTTTAAAGCATAATACGTGATGATAAGAAAAATAAAAAAATTAAATAATAACTTAGTAACACTGCCAAAAATATAAGCTAAATGATTAAGCAGCCATAATAATCCTTGCTCAACATATTGATTAGAATCAATAGAAATATTTTGCCCGAAGGGAAAGTATTTTTGGAGGCCATTCATTAAACCATTTGAAATACTAATAACCGCATCTTTCCCGTTACCGTTTGCAAAAAAAGAATAAAACTGCTGCACTTCTCCAAAAACCTTTATTCCTAAAAATATAAAAGGTATTAAAATGATAATGATAATGATAATAGTAGTAGCTAGCGCAGCTAAGCCCTGGTTATTACGCGAAAGATACAATACCTTTTTATGCATTGGCTCAAAGACTGTGGCGCACATTAATGCTAAAATAATTACATAAATAAATGGACGCAAAATAAAGAACGTCAAAATAATAACTCCCGAAAGAATCGTTAACAGAAAATAGTGTTGCAATGTTTTATTATTCATGTTATTACCTCAAATTACGAAATGACACCATAATAAAAGCTTTTTCGGGCTCTCATTCCATAATTCAAGGTCGCATTAATTTTACACTTAAACCTTTTCTATTACAAATTTTCTTAGTTATTTCCAATACCGGTATAATGGTTACTGCGGTAAAAATTACTAACATCCAATCAAAACCTGACAAAGAATATGTTTTAAACGGTATCTGTAAAAATGGCACGTAAATGATGCATATTAATATTATCAATTCCCAAGCAATTGCCATATTTAACCATCTATTTGCAAACGGACGATGCAATACCGAATCTCTATCTGAACGAAAATTGTATGCCTTAAAAAACTGAATAAGAATAAGTGAAACAAACACCAAAGTCATGCTTTCCTGCAAACCTCTGCCAGCATGTAAAGACCAAGAAAATAACATGATATTTGCCAATGCAGACCACGCCCCGCCCATAACCATTAATATAATCACAGAACGGGTAAAAATACCTTGGCTTAATTTTCTGGGAGATCTTTTCATAATATCATCTGAAGGAGGATCCATAGCAAGCGCCAACGCAGGCAAACCGTCAGTGGCAAGATTCACATATAAAATCTGTACCGCAAAAAGAGGCAAAGGCAAACCTATCAGAGAAGCAATCGCCATCAAGCCGATTTCTCCGATATTTGAAGAAAGCAAATACATAAGATACTTTTTGATATTGTCAAAAATAATCCGCCCCTCTTCAACCGCTGCCACAATAGATGAAAAATTATCATCAACTAAGGTCATAACAGAAGCTTCCCTGGAAACATCGGTTCCCGTGATACCCATCGCAATCCCAATATCAGCCTTTTTTATGGCGGGAGCATCATTGACGCCGTCCCCTGTCATGGCAACAATGTGGCCACGTTTTTGCAAAGCTTTCACGATGCGCAATTTATGTTCAGGAGATACGCGAGCGCACACTGAAATTTGTTCAATGATATTTTCGAGTTCATCGTCTTGCATAGAAGCCAAATCATTACCGGTGATTATTTTGCCTCCTAAGGGTAAAATCTGCAACTCCAACGCAACTGCTTTCGCAGTAATTGGATGGTCGCCCGTAATCATCATTACCTTAATTCCCGCTTTTTTGCAAAGCTCAATAGCGGATTTTGCTTCGGGTCTTGGCGGATCAATCATACCAAAAAACCCGATAAACACCATGTCATTTTGAGCCAAATCAATATGATCCGCATAAGCAAAAGCAACCCCAATAACCCTTAAAGCTTCGCCGGCAAAGTGATCAGCAGCCTTTGTAATAGACTCACGGATTTTTAGGGTTATAGGCTTGACTGCGCCGTTGATCATATAACTATTGCAAGATTGCAGTAATATCTCAACCGCTCCCTTACTGTACGCTATCTTGCCTTTTTGAGACTGGCAAAGCGTCGTCATTTTTTTACTTTCGGAAGTAAATGGCACCTCGGCAAGGCGGGGAAATTGCTCATCAAGTATTTCTTTTTTAATGCCTATTTTTTCCGCGGCAACAACAAGCGCACCCTCAGTGGGATCCCCGTTTAATTGCCAAACATCACCTTTTTTTATAAGACGGGCATCACAAGAAAGCACCGCCGCTTCAAGTAAAAATTTCAAACTATCAGGCAATGGATATTGCCTGCCTTGTAATAAAAATTCGCCTATCGGAGCATATCCGCTTCCGGTGACTTCTATGATGTTTCCATCCAAAAAAACTTTTCTAACCGTCATCTCGTCGCGGGTAAGTGTACCGGTTTTATCAGAACAAATAATACTGGTACACCCCAGAGTTTCCACTGCGGGCAAATAACGCACTAATGCATTACGCTTAATCATTCGCGAAACTCCAATGGCAAGCGAAATAGTTACTACGGCAGGAAGCGCCTCGGGCACCACGGCTACGGCAAGGGCAATACCGAATATGATCATTTCCAGTAGGGGTTGCCCCCTTACCACACCGGATATGATGATAAGTCCCACGATAATAAAAGCAATGTTAGTTAAAATTTTCACTAATCGATCCAAGTTTTTTTCCAAGGGAGTTTTTTCTTTTTCCACGCGATCAAGCATCTTGGCAATGCGTCCGAATTCTGTGTGCATGCCAGTAGAGGTAACTACGGCAAGTCCCCTGCCGTAAATAGCACTGGTACCGGTAAATACCATATTAAAACGATCCCCGATAGCATTATTTTTAAGACCAATATATTCGCTTTGTTTTTCTATTGGCAAAGATTCACCGGTTAATGCGGATTCTTCTACTTTTAAGTTAAATGCTTTAATCAACCGTGCGTCGGCGCAAAAACGATCGCCGGCGGTAATTACCATAATATCGCCCGGGACCACTTCTCTTGCAGAAATCTCCACCTCAATTCCATTGCGAAAAATCAAGGCGGTTGGCGCCGCAAGGTTTGACAGTGCTTCCAGTGCGCGGCTAGCACGCAGTTCCTGAATGAATCCAAGAGTTACAGAAAATAAGATAATCACTCCGATAGCAATGGCTTCTATGCTATGGCCCAAGGCAAAAGAAAGCAGGGTGGCAACCAATAAAATGATGATGAGAGAATTTTTAAATTGGTTTAAAAAAAGTTTAAGCGGCGAAACATCGTCAGAGACAACTAGTTGATTGGCTCCATATTGCAAAAGACGAAGCTCGGCTTCATGGCTGGATAGCCCGCCAGTAACGTCTGTTTTAAGCCTATCAATTACCTCTGAAGCAGAAAGAGTGTGCCAATCAAAAAAAGCATTGGTTTGAATTATATTACTAATATTTTCTCCATTTTTTTCCGGCATAAACTTAATTTCCCCAAATCATGAAATAAACACAAGACCTCTTTATGGAGCACAACTACACACACTGCAGGCATCTTTGCAATATTGATATCTCCATGGACCCGAACATTGACTAAATATTTCCTGGCAATTATACGGGTTACGAGGCGTAATAGTAATTAAGTTCATGAGAAATTCTTGAATTTTTTGTCTTTTGGGATCCAGAGGTACCGGCTGGTTGAAAGAATACAAAACACCAATACTAATGGCAATAACAGCTAAGACTACAACAAGAATAGCAATATTTTTATTGGTCATAATGATGGGCAAGAAATTGCATTTAATTTTATATTTTCACCACAGCATTTGTCAAACAATAAATGCGGAATATCCATAAGCTACAAACCCTGCGTCCGTATGCTAGGCACTGTAAACTCATTGTAGCATACTTTAAATAAATGAAATGCCCCCTCTCCGGAAGGCCTTTTTGTTTATATGGATATTAACGAGAAGAAGCATTAAGTCGAAAAATAAAGAAACTTATTTATTTTTCGAATGAAATATTTTATTGCCAAGCGGCAACGAAAATATGCTTTGCATATCAATGAGTTTATGAATGTGGAAATGATTGTTTTATAATAAAAAAAGCCGTGGTTTAACTTCCACGGCCATAATGAAGATGATTTGATTTCAATTTTCTTTTTGGATATAGGAATCCTTGAAAGGCTGGCCAGCGTAATGGGCGATAACGCCGTATGCGTTCAAATATTCCTCGGGGGAAAAACTTTCCCTGCGTTGTTTAATGGCTTGGGTAACCATTTCAACGAGATTAAATTCGCCGCCGGCATCAAGACTTAGGAGCGACGAAATGATTTCAATCTTGTAGGTTGCGTCGCGATACTCTGCTTCAATCGCAAAGGCAAGCTGGGGATGCCGATAGCTTTTACTGAGGCGTACCTTATATTCGGCCAGTTTTTGCCGGAGCTGGTCGAGAATCTTTGAATCCCCGGGTTTGCTGATGTGCGAAATACCTTTGAACACAGAAAGCATTTCGCCCTCCCGCTGTGCTCGAACATCAGCTTCTTCTTTCAGATACTGATTCTCTCTTCGTAACGCAGCTTCTTTTAATTCTGCCGGTTTTTGGAAACCAAGCTTCTCTTCGCAGAACACAAAAAGTTCACGGAAAAGCGACCGGACAGAACTTATTACCGCAAAAGTTCCCGAAAAGTTGCCGGTTTGGAATTCTTCCGTGCCGACCCCGACTTCGACAAAATACCGCACGAGCTCGTCATATAATAACCGCATCTCATCGGCAGTCGGGAACATTTGATTTCCGGCAGGCGACTTTTCGCATTCCCAGATTGTGCTTTTTGGAAACAATTTCTTTAGGAGCTCAACATCGCCAGTTCCCATAGTGGGACTTTCAAACATTTCGTTGCCAACACCGACTTTGAAATTGTATGCTACGAACATGGATTCTGCCTTTCGTAAAAAGTTGTCAATTAAGTGAAGAGCAGTCCTTCACTTTTCTGCTTTGTATCATACTCGTTTTCTGCGTATTGTCAACCAATGTGCCCAGAAAACAGAATGCCTCTAAAGGGGTAATCTTACATATTTATTTGATTGCGAAAAACTGTTGTTTTAACCGTGAATTACCAAATGCACAATCAAAAGAATATTTCTTGTCTTTTCTCCAATTTTTGGCTATAAATTGAAGAAAATCCTGCGAAAGTCCCGATGCCCCTTTTTAGGGCATCGAGGATCCTCGATTTTTATCGGCTGTGAATTACGAAATGCAATATCGGTCTGAAAATTTGGACGATTCAAACACGCTTTGGATCAGCCAAGTTTTAAGATCGTGTTGC
>MHPA01000003.1:0-2165 GCA_001820255.1 Candidatus Staskawiczbacteria bacterium RIFCSPLOWO2_01_FULL_38_12b
TGTTATTTTTTACCTTACCGCACCGCCAAAAGGCGGCGCGGCCCACAGAAAGCCACACCTACCTACCGGCAGGCAGGGATTGAGTTTTGTGGTGGCGATTATAATTATGAAGGAGGAAAGAGCAGAATAACAGATTCTTCTACTGGATTTAAATCACGTAAACCGTGTTAGTCGCGGTAACGTGACTTTATGCGGCGAGGCGGACACAGAAGCAAAGTCCCGTATTAAATTTGGATTCTTTTAGTTCTTTAGTTTATTGGTAAGGCGATTATATCGGAGGTGCTCCACCTGTTCCCATTTCGAACACAGTAGTGAAATCCTCCAGAGCCGATGGTAGTGTGATGAACGCGAGAGTAGGTCGTCGCCTTACCAATACACTAAAGTATCCAAATTTTAGTACGGGATGAAATACACCAAGGCCGATGACAGTGTGATGAATCCCAGTACTAGAAATTTTTAAACAAAAATTTCAGTACGGGACTTTGCGCGAAAGCATGCCCCGTAGTGAAATTTAATTTATTAAATTTCTACTACCGGGGTAGGTAGTCGCCACCAAAGAACTCAATCCCAAAATACCAAAAATAAAAAACCGATGCTTAGTCGGTTTTTTGTTTGGCGGGAAGGAGGTCCGTTATTCAATTTGTTCAGGTTTGCACGCATAAAGGCTAGAATTGAATGTAACAACAATAACGTCATCCCTGTTATTGTTTTGCTTAGGCATTTTAAGGTCTATAATCCACCCTGTTGCTCCTGTGCCAACTATCGGATGACATCTTGATCTTACCATCTGGGTAATTTCAAAAACCCTGCCCCCAATAAATAGGCGGATAATTTTATCGCCGCCAAGCATTTCAGCCCAAACATCGTTTCTGTCTTTGATGATTTTTGTTCCACGAGATTTTAATGGACATTCTTGCGAAGCCATTTTGCGTGTTCCTTTCTTGGTTGTAAAAGGGCGAATAAGAGTGTTTTATCACAAATAACGTGTCTTGTAAATAGTTGTTTGGCATTTGTTTTTTTGTTAAACTTTAAGTTATCAAGTGCATTTTATAATCCAAAGTGTTAAAGTAAAATACATTAATATGCATACTAAAAAACCTTTTGGTTCCATCCAGGGCAGCCGTACGTTTTTTTGGAAAAAAATGTTATTAGGCATTGTGGTTTTATTACTGTTTATCTGGGTTCTAAATATATTCCAGGGGCCGATTAAAAACACTACCTATCTTGTAACCGCTCCTTTCCAGCATTTTTTTTGGAAAACAGGTAATACCATACATGATATTGGGGCGTCTTTTTTAAATATTGGCGGTTTGCAACAGGAAAATGCCAATTTAAAACAGGAAAACCAGAACTTATTGTCCAGCATTACCCTATTACAAGAAACCATCCGCGAGAACCAGGCGATACAAGAAGTCCAAGTTATTACCAAAAACGACGGTTTTAATTTGGCAATGGCCAATGTTATCGGGCTTGATGTTACTGGTGATTTTTTGATGATTGACAAAGGTTTTAATGATGGGGTTTTTGAAAATATGCCGGTTATTTCCAAAGAAAAAGTATTGTACGGCAGGGTATTTAAGGCATATAAAAATTTTTCCGAGGTGATGCTCATTTCAAATGCGGCAAGCGTAGTTGATGTGAAGGTATTGCCATCGGAAAATACGGAATTTGGCGCTGTTTTGGTGCCGGGAGCCGTAAAAGGCCAGGGAAACCTGTCTTTATATTTGGATTTAGTGTCTTCTGATGCGCGAATTAACCAAAATGATGTTTTGCTTTCTTCGGGACTTGAGGGGGTTTTTCCAAAAGATTTATTAATTGGAAAAATTAACACCATTGATAAAAATGATGCAAAGCCTTTTCAAACAGGCACCATTATCCCTTTTTTTGATCCAAGAAAAACAGACACTCTTTTTATTATCAAAGATTATAAGCAAGAAAAATGAAACATCTTATTATGGCGCCGGTTCTTGTTTTTTTAGCGTTGGCGCAACAGAGTTTTTTAAACCAATTCAGTATCATGGGGACCGCCCCAAATTTTGTTTTTATTGCGAGTTTTATTTTGATATTTTTTTCCTGCCTGCAAAAACCGGGGAAATTTTACCATAATTACCAAGGGATGTTTTTTACTCTTATGGCAGGATTTTTATTAGATGTATTTTCTCCTT
>MHPA01000003.1:2193-11612 GCA_001820255.1 Candidatus Staskawiczbacteria bacterium RIFCSPLOWO2_01_FULL_38_12b
ATTATTGGTGTTTATGATTATCAGCGTTACCATAGAATCACTAAAGCAAATACAAGACCGCTACCTTTTCATTTATTTTATCTTGATATTTATAGCTTGTTTTATTTTTTATAATATTGTCCTTTATTTATTTTTACATATTGCCGACATATCAATTAATATCAATCAACGCCATGGCGTTGAATTAACCTATAACCTGGTAATTGCTTCTCTTGGATTTTTTCTCTATAAAATACTTTTTGTTAAAAATACGCCAAATAGGCAGTTAAAGTTATTTATATGAATTTTAAAAAAAATTATAAAGTTAAGCCTGGGTATCAGGACATTGAAACCAACGAAATTTTTTTAGATACCCTGGCCAGCGTAAAAGAGGCAGAACTCGGCCTTTCAGAAAAAAAGTTTGAAGTGCCGGTATCAAGGAACATGATTTTTGCCTTATTTTTTCTTTTCTTTTTTTTTACGTTTATCCTTTTTTCAAAAACTTTCTATTTGCAGATAGTCAACGGCAAGCAATTGTATTTAGCAAGTGAAAATAATAAGGGTAGAATCAGCCTGATAAACTCCGAACGGGGAATTATTTACGACAGCAATGGCAAAAAGCTGGTAATAAATTCTCCGGATTTTAATTTAGTGTGCGACAAAAGGAATTTTTCCCTTTCAAAAGCCCAATCAGTAAAAGAAGTTTCCCAAATAGCGGCCATTTTGGCAAAAAGCGAATCAGAAATCATAGAAGCATTTAAGGTTTCTGAAGAAACACAGGTGTTACTTGCCGAAAATATTCCGCAAGAAATATTATTGGTGCTGGAAGCAAAAATGGGCGATTTGCCGGACTGCCATATAGAAAAAAACACCTTGAGAAATTATGTCATGGGGCCGGTATTTTCCCATGTTTTGGGGTATACCGGAAAACCCTCCAGGGAGGATTTACAAACCACCGCAAGCTATACGGTTACCGACAATGTAGGAAAAACAGGATTGGAAAAATCTTACGAATCTTATTTACGAGGCACTCCCGGCAAGGTTAAAGTGATAAAAAATGCCGTTGGCAACGACCAGGGCGATACCATACTATCTTTGCCAGAGCCCGGATATAATTTGGTATTGCATATTGATGCTCATTTGCAACAAAAAACCTATGAAGCGCTGGAAAAAAGCATTAAAAATATAGGGTCAAAAAAAGGGGCAGTAGTGGTGTTGAATCCGCAAAATGGGGCAATCTTGGCTATGGTTTCGTATCCGGCCTACGATAACAATATTTTTTCTGGCGGAATTTCCCAGGCAGATTTTGACAAGTTTTTTAAAGACCAAAATCAGCCATTTTTTAATCGGGCCATTTCTGCGCAATATCCTACGGGATCTACCATAAAACCCTTTGAAGCAACCGGAGTATTGCAGGAAAATTTAATTTCACCAACTAAATTAATTAACGATCCCGGATATATTTTAGTAAAAAGCAAATATGACCCCAGTATTGTGTATACCTTTGCCGGCGTAGTTCCGCATGGCCTAGTAGATATGAGAAAAGCCATTGCGGTTTCTTCCAATATTTATTTTTATACGGTGGGCGGGGGATACGGCGACCAAAAAGGTTTGGGGCCGTCAGGAATAAAAAAATATCTGGATTTATACGGTTGGGAGGACAAAACCGGCATTGACTTGCCCGGCGAATTTAAAGGATTTGTGCCGACTCCCGCGTGGAAAAAAGAAACTAAAAATGAAAGCTGGTGGGATGGGGATACTTACAATCTTGCCATCGGCCAATCCGATTTACAAGTAACCCCATTGCAAGTTGCCGCCGCTTATAGTTACATTGCCAATGGCGGCACGTTGTATAAACCCCAGATTGTGCAAAAAGTTATTGATGGATCCGGGGAAAACGCCAGTATTATCAAAGAATTTAAACCGGAAATTATCCGCCAGAATTTCATTGATACGGATAACTTGCAAGTGGTGCGGGAAGGCATGCTCGATGGCGTGCGAAAATCCTACGGTTCTTCTTATATGTTAAATGATATTGGTGTGCCGGTGGCCGGTAAAACGGGGACTGCCGAAATCGGAAGAGAAGGAGTGTTTAATACTTGGTCTTCGGCTTTTGCACCTTACGATAATCCGGAAATTGTCGTAGTAAGCACCATTGAAGAAGTGGCTGGTTTGCGGGCGGCCACCTTGCCGGTAACTCACGATATACTTCAATATTATTTCTCTGTGAAGAAATAATATTGGATTTATGATTTAAGATTTATGAATAAAAAAAGAGAGCGGTTGGACTTCCGCTCTATTGCTCGTACCATTGACACAAATCCTTGAGGCTTACCCCAATTTCTCGAGCGGCCTTCTTCAATTCTTCGCTTGCTTTGATTTTTTTTGTCATTCCAAGCCGCCTTTCTGTTAAGAAAAAATTAACCATTAGTCCGAGATGATCACTACCGACGGGATATTCTACGCCTTCATCCTGTTTGAGATTATATTCTTTAACAAGATGCTCAATTTCTTCCATGCGTTTTTCTGACAACATAGCTTTCTCCCTTTGGATCTTATTCCCCATTTATAGCCAAAAATGGGGAATTAAAAGAACAACTCACGCACGTAAATTATAGCACTTATAAATATTTATGTCAATAATTGTTGATGTTACGTAAATTTGTTACAATTCATAAATCATATATCGTAAATCATAAATCAACGTAATGAGTACCATTGACGAACTAAAAAAAGTAAGACTAGAAAAACTAAAATCGCTCCAAAATAGCGGGCTTTTGGCTTATCCTGCAACCACAAAGCGGACACATTCAATTAGCCAAGCGCTCAAAGATTTTTCTAAACTTTCAAAAACTAAAAAAGAAATTGTATTAACGGGCCGAATTATGGCACAGCGGGGCCACGGAGGAGCAACCTTTTTGGATATTCACGATGGTTCGGCAAGCTCACCACAAGCGGACAATGGTAAAATCCAAGGGTTAATTAAAGAAGATAAGCTCGGTGAAAAAGGTTACCAATTTTTTATTGACCACTTTGACATCGGCGACTTTATAGAAATAAAGGGTATATTAATAAAAACAAAAAGAGGAGAAAAAACTATTGAGGCAGGGGATTATAAAATGCTGGCAAAATCCCTTTTGCCTTTGCCTGAAAAGTGGCACGGGTTGCAGGACGAAGAGGAGAAATTACGAAAACGCTATTTGGATATTTTATTTAATCCCGAAATAAAAGATATGATACAAAAGCGGTCTATTTTCTGGAATTCCATGCGTGAATTTTTGATTGGTAAAGAATTTTTAGAAGTAGAGACGCCGGTTTTAGAAGTTACCACCGGCGGAGCCGATGCTAGGCCGTTTACAACACATCATAATGCGCTTGATATGGATGTATTTTTGCGAATTTCCACGGGTGAGCTTTGGCAAAAAAAGTTAATGGTGGCGGGCTTTGAAAAAACCTTTGAAATCGGCCGGCAATTTAGAAACGAAGGCATGGACGCCGAACACTTACAAGATTACACCCAAATGGAATTTTACTGGGCGTATGCGGATTACAAACAGGGAATGAAATTAGTTGAAGAACTCTATAAATACATCATCAAAAAAACCTTTGGTACGTTAAAATTTAACATCCGGGGATTTAAAATTGATTTTTCCAAAAAATGGCAAATGTATGACTATCAAACCATGATAAGCACCCATGCTGGCATAAATATCCTTGAAGCCTCATTACCGGAGATGGAAAAACAATTGCAAAAATTGGGCATTACCTATGATAAAAATGGATTTAATAAAACCCGCGCCATTGATAACTTATGGAAATATTGCCGAAAACATCTTGCCGGCCCAGGGTTTTTAATTAATTTGCCTACCGATGTGATGCCTTTGGCAAAAAAAGATGAAAAAAATCCTAAAATAGTGCAGGCGTTTCAGGTGATTATAGCCGGTTCTGAAAATGGCAAAGGGTATAGCGAATTAAATGATCCGATAGATCAAGCCGAAAGATTTTCCGAACAGCAAAAATTACGGGAAAAAGGCGACCAAGAAGCGCAAATGTTTAACCACGACTTTGTGGAAGCTTTGGAATATGGCATGCCGCCAACCGTTGGATTTGGTTTATCTGAACGGCTCTTTGCCTTTTTAATGGACAAACCCATCCGTGAAACCCAGATTTTTCCTTTGATGAAACCGAAAGCGTGATTTATGATTTATGAATTATGAATCCGTCGAAAGGCGGATTTTTATTGAATTTTTCTGTACTACATTTTGTAAAGCTTTACAAAATGTAGTACATCTTATTTTTCCCGTAGCTGATTTTTGTAAAGAAAAAGAGCGGTGGGTGTTCCGCTCTCACATGAGACAGGTAAGAGATTATCTTCCTGCCCTAACGCTTGTAGAACTCGGTGGAGTAGTCGTGACCCCAGCCCCACATGCGAAAGGAACTCTCCACGCGTTGCATGAGTTTCCACAGTTGCACTTCAGAATTAATTTGGCGCTCAGGCGAGTAGTACGACTCCGCCAAGGAATAGTGGGTTCGCTTGGCTTCCACTAAGTAGATTTTCATGATGCACGAGCCAAAGTAAGCCTGTCCCGGCCATTTTTCGGCTTCCTCTGCCGAAATTTCATTTGGCCAAACCTCCAATTCCAGTTTCTTGATAGCTTCTTCCCGAGAATCAGCTATTACATGGCCGACCGTGGTGGCGACACTCCAGGTGCGCCGCATTTCAATGAAAAACTTCATAAACCTACACCTCGTATGGTTTTCAATCTACCCTGATCTTAATTGTATACTTAGTAATACCAAATGTCAATAGTTGTTGGAATTTTACAATTCTGTTACAATAATTAAATAAATTATGACTAAAGTTTTAGTATTTGGAACGTTTGACGGACTTCACGAAGGACATAAGGATTTTTTCCGACAAGCTAAAGAGTTCGGTGACCCCGAAATAAATCCTTCGGATTTAAACGGGGCAAATCATTTAATTGTGGTAGTTGGCCGGGATTCTACGGTAATAAAAACTAAAGGCCGGCTGCCAAAACTCGGCGAACAGGAAAGGCTAAAGGTAGTACAGCAAGCCCCTTATGTAGATGAAGCGCAATTGGGAAACGAAGGCAATAATCCCTATAAAGTGATTGAAGAAATTAAACCCGATGTTATTTGTTTGGGATATGATCAAACGCATTTCGTAGATAAACTTGAAGGTAAGCTAAAAGAAATGGGCTTAAGTATAGAAATTAAACGTTTAAACGCTTTTGAGCCAGAAAAATATCATTCATCACTATTAAATAAACAAATTATACCGTATAATAAGTAATGGCTAATTCGTGAGAATTAGAGAATACTTTGACTGAAATTAAATATGAATGACGAAAATTTAGTGAAAATTTTTAAAGCAGTAAGCAATGAACGAAGATTTTTAATTTTAAAACATTTATTTCGCTCAAAAGAGCTAACCGTGGGACAAATTAGTGAATTAATCCATTTATCTTTTAAAAGTACCTCTCGACATTTAGCAGTTTTATTGAATGCAAAATTAGTAAATGTTAAACAATTGGATTTAAATAGATTTTACTCAATTAATAATTTATATTTTCCTAAAGAGTTCATTATTTTTTTTACCAAACCGTAACTGGCTAATTCGTGAGAATTAGAGAATAGTAGTAATAAAAATCAAGGAGCACCATAGTAAAATTATGTTGGACATAAATTTAATTAGAAATAACAAAGAAGAAGTAAAAAAGTCTCTTTTGAAAAGACTAAAAAAGACGGATTTTAATTTGGACGAAATTATTGCTTTAGATGATCAAAGGAAAAGAATTATAACAGGCATTGAATCAAGACGGGCGGAAATAAATAAAAATTCAAAAACAAAACCAAATCCCGAAGTTATTGAAGAAATGAAGCGCCTTGGAGATCATATAAAAGAGTTTAATAAACAGCTAAACATAATAGAAATTAATTTACATGAAAAATTATCAGAATTACCTAATATTGTCGCTGATGACGTGGTAGCAGGCGGCAAAGAAAATAATAAAGTTTTGCGCACTTTTGGCAAAATGCCAAACTTTACATTTCAACCAAAGGATCACGTACAATTGGCAACCGACTTAAATCTCATTGATTATGAAAGGGGAGTAAAAATGTCAGGTTCCGGTTTTTGGGTATACAAAGGAGACGGGGCGATTTTGGAATGGGCATTACTGAATTATTTTATTGATTTTCATCGGAAAAATAAATACACCTTTTTATTGCCACCGTTTTTGCTTACCGAAGAATCGGCTTATACTTCGGGCCACTTACCCAAATTCAGGGATGACTTATATTGGACCCAAGATAAGTTATGTTTAAATGCCACATCGGAAATGATGATTGGAAATTACCATAAAGATGAAGTATTACATCAAAAAGATTTGCCCTTAAAATATTTTGCCTATTCTGCTTGTTTTAGGCGCGAAGCGGGAAGCTATAGAACCGAAGAAAGAGGCATGGTACGCGGCCATCAATTTAATAAAGTTGAAATGTTTCAATTTACATTGCCGGAAAAATCTTGGGGTGCGTTTGAAGAAATGCTAGGCAATGCGGAAAAATTAACTAAAGGATTGGGTTTGCATTTTCAATCAAGTTTATTGGCGGCAGGAGACGCAAGCGCAGCCATGGCCAAAACCGTGGATATTGAAGTGTGGATTCCCAGCATGAATATTTACAAAGAAGTAAGCAGTTGTTCTAACGGATTGGATTATCAGGCAAGGCGGGGAAATGTAAAATACCGTGATGAAAAAGCGCAAAAAAACGAATTCGTGCATATGCTAAATGCTTCGGGTTTAGCGACTAGCCGGTTAATTCCTGCCATATTGGAACAATTCCAGCAAAAAGACGGCAGTGTAAAAATTCCCAAAGTACTGCAAAAATACACCGGATTTAACATTATAAAACCTAAAAAAAGTGATAGAAAATAACATATCGGTAAAAAATCTTCTTGTTAGCTACAAGGTATTTGGTGAAACTTTATCTGGGACAATTAAGCCAATGTTGATTTTGCATGGCTGGGGATCTAACTCAAGCCGGTGGCAACAGGTAGGTGAATTATTGGCCCAGCAAGGCGTAAAAGTGATCGTCCCTGACCTGCCCGGATTTGGCCAAAGCGAAACTCCAAAAACAACCTGGAGCCTTAGTGATTATGTGGAATGGGTCAAAGATTTTTCAGATCAATTACCCGAATGTTCTCATGGTTTTTATTTACTCGGGCATTCCTTTGGCGGAGCGCTGGCGGCAAAATTTACCGTAAAATACAATCAAAATATTGAAAAGCTCTTTTTGGTGGCTTCGGCGCTGGTAAGGGAAAAAACCGCCAAAAAAACATTTTTTTACCGTATTTCCAAAATAGTTAAAATATTTTCTTTTTTACCCTATTATCCACTAGCCAGAAAGATTTTCTATAAATTCATTTTAAGAAAAAGTGATTATCCTTATGTGCAAGGTATTATGAAAGACATTTACCTTAAAGTTATTTCTGACGATTTAACCCAATATATTTCTTTTGTGAAAGTGCCTACCATCATTATTTGGGGGGATAAAGACAAATTCACTCCCATAGAAAACGCTTACCTTATCAATAAAAAAATACACCACTCAAAATTAGCGGTCATTGCAAACGGTTCGCACGCATTACAAATAGAATCTCCAGAAATGTTAACCGAAAAAATATTACAGCACATAGCCGTTCAGGGAGAGATGCTTTCGTTAAAAAATATCATTTAAATAAAAAAAAGCGGTATGTCTTTTTTGATAACCCTCTTATGTTTTTTTTGGTTTGCAAGAACAATTAAGTTTGTTCTTTTTTGGATTTTCCTCTGGCAATTAAAATCATACCACACAGGGCGCTTTTTAGACCATTTTAGAACCCATAAAGGAAAAAAAATATTTTTCAACGGCCTATTTATAGCAAAATTAATTTTGCTTATGTTGCTTTTTATAAATTATTATCTAGCGTTATATGTCTTATTGTTGGTATATGTTGCAGAATTTGCAATGTTTGGCTTGGCGATAATAAAAAAACAGTATAAAAAGCCGGTATTTACTTCTAAAACTATATTTTTAACTATTGTTGCATCTTTAGATGTTATTTTTTACCTATTTTTTTCATATGTTTATATTAAAAATACTTTTTGGTTTCTATTTTTAATATTAATCTACGATATTTTTACTCCGTTAATAGTTTCCGTTATCGTGTTATTTTTTCAGCCATTCTTTGTCATGGCAAGAAATAATATATTAAAAAAAGCGAAAAAGAAAATTTCACAATATAAAAATGTAACGGTAATAGGAATTACCGGATCCTACGGAAAAACTTCTACTAAAGAATTTTTAACTACCATTCTTTCTCAAAGATTCAATGTGCTGGCAACCGCCGATCACCAAAATTCGGAAATCGGGATTGCAAAAACCATTTTAGAAAAATTAAACATCGGCCATGAAATATTCATCGTTGAAATGGGAGCGTATAATAAAGGAGGCATTAAGTTATTATGCAACATGGTAAAGCCCAGCATTGGCATAGTAACCGGGGTCAATGAACAGCATTTATCAACATTCGGTTCGCTAGATAATCTTCTTTCAGCCGAAGGGGGCAGGGAACTGGTTGATGCCTTGCAAAAACATGGCTTGATTATATTAAATGGAGAAAATGCATTTTGTGTAGATTTGTATAAAAATATCTATAAAATAAACAATACTGTAGGAAAACAAATTTACACGATTGGAAAAAATAAAATAGACTCCGATATTTGGACAGAAGACATTGTTGTTGAAAAAAATAGCGTGTCGTTTATCGCAAGGACCAAAGAAAAAGAATTGGCCCATATCAAAGTATCCGTGCCAGGAAAACAATACGTGCAAAATATTTTGGGGGCTATTCTGATAGCGAGGGAATTTGGCATGACATTGGAACAAATTACCAGGGCTTGCCAGAATATCAAACCCGAGCAAGCCGGTATCGCCTTAAAAAAAGGCGTTCATGGTATTGAAATAATAGACGCCTCGTATTCATCAAATCCCGATGGAGTCATGGCCGATCTGGAATATCTCAATATTTTTAAAGGAAAAAAAGTTATTGTAATGCCTTGTTTAATTGAATTGGGGAGCAAATCAGCGGTAATTCACTACCAAATAGGTAAAAAAATAGCCAAAACGTGCGACCTGGCTATTATTACCACCAAAGAAAGATTTGGCGATCTAAAAAGGGGTGCCATGGAAAACGGCATGCAGGAAAGTGCAATCTTATTATGCGACAATCCAGATGAAGTTTTGGCTCACATAACTACAAACTGCAAAGAAGGTGATGCGGTATTATTGGAAGGCCGGGTGCCAAACAAATTAATTACATTATTGGGAAAAGTTTAAAATATGTATTCTTCTTTAAAATTCAAACCCATATCCATTTC
>MHPA01000004.1 GCA_001820255.1 Candidatus Staskawiczbacteria bacterium RIFCSPLOWO2_01_FULL_38_12b
ATGTTAGTAATACTATTATTGTTGACATAGTTTTTTAATGCTACAATGAACTCATAAAAGTATTGTTTCTCTAATCTTATGTTCAACTCCTTGCAAACTACCATAACATTCATCATTCAAGGGGATTCTTTTTATGGAAATACAAAGCAACGGTTCTCTATGTTTTCGTGTCGGAAAAGATGTTTTTATTTTTGAAAAAACAAATTATGATAAACATTGCCAAAAACACGAAATCTTAAAAGATAAATTATTTCTTCAAGAAATTGAAAATACATTTATTTCCCCAGATACTATAACAACACAACCAAACCTTAATAAAAATATTACGATATATTACGGAGTTCTAAAACAAATTCACCACAATAAAAAAAATATTGAGATCAGAGTTTTACGAATACCGGTAATTAAAAGTAAAAAAGTTTACTTTATTAAAACAGCATTTGATTTGTGGGGATTTCAGTGGCAAATTATTCATAGCTCTGAAAAAATTATATGGCAAAAACCAAAATCATTGATCTTATAAACCGCATATCAGAAATAGCAAGAAAAGAGAAATGGACAAAGTCTTATGATAGAGACCTTGATTATTTTTGTTGGACTAATCTTAACCAGACGAAAAATGCTCGTTTGGTAAAGATTTCCAATGAAGTGCTTATTTATTTTAACCCCAAAGGATTAATTAAGGGTATAGGTGTCGAATATCTTAAAAATAATTTTATAGAACACAACCCAGAATATAAGAACTTAACAAAGTTTTTTACAGAAAAGGCAGAAGGGGGAGTTTTTACTATTCCTAAAAGTAAGGAAAAAGAAAAAAAAGTATCAGATGAATTTGATAGTTTTGCGAAAGAATTAGTTAGAGAAGTTAAGGTAGAAAACTGGGAAAACGCACAATCTTCAGAAATGTTAGAAAAACTTATAAGTACTGCTATTAGCAATTAACAAATATTAGTCAACTTATAATCACAAAAAGGGCTTTTCGCCCTTTTTTAGTTTAAAAACAATAGTGAGCCGTATAGTAGGGTAAAACTAAACTTCAACTTTCGGTCGTAAGTCTGGGATATGAATATACTCATTTCGGCTTTGAATCTTGGTTCTAACGTCGTCCACGACCCCACGCATTATTATAGCAATGCAACACAGTTTAAACTTACCACCTCTAGGGGTGGTTTTGGTTTAAAAAGGGAATAAGGGACATGGTTGTTGCCAGAATATGTTGTGTGGTACAATGATATAATATAAATAATTAATAATATATTTAGCATGAAAAAAATAATTATTTCCGTAATTGTAATTATTGTTTTGGCCGTAGCAGGCTTTTTTTTATGGCAAAAAACAAGTTCTCCGGTCCAAAATAACAGCATTGTAGATGTGGATGGCTCTAGTACGGTATTTCCGATTACCGAAGCCATGGCCGAGGAATTTCAAAAAGAACATGAAAATATCCAGGTGGTAGTGGGAATTTCCGGAACCGGAGGAGGCTTTAAAAGATTTTGCCGGGGAGAAACGCATATTAACGACGCTTCCCGCCCCATTAAAGAGGCCGAAATCCAGCTTTGTCTGGAAAACAACATTGAATATCTTGAGTTGCCGATTGCTTTTGACGGATTGGCGGTCATGGTGCACCCCTCAAATACCTGGGTGGATTATTTAACGGTTGCCGAATTAAAAAAAATGTGGGAGCCTAGCGCTCAAGATTCCGTGTTGTACTGGGATCAAATACGTTCTGGCTGGCCTCATAAAAAGATTAATCTGTATGGTGCGGGAGCAGATTCAGGAACGTATGACTATTTTACTGAAGCCATTGTGGGTAAAGAGGGGGAGAGTCGGGGGGATTTTGTCGCCAGCGAGGACGATAATGTGTTAGTTCAGGGGATTTCATCAGATCCTTTGTCGCTGGGTTTTTTTGGATTTGCTTATTATCATGAAAACAGGGAAAAATTAAAATTAATTCCTATTAGTAAGTCTGGTAGTCTGGAAAGTGCCGTTTTACCTAACCCGGAAACCATTAACGATGGTTCATATAGCCCTTTGAGCCGGCCCATTTTCATTTACGCCAGTCTTAAGGCAATTGAACAGTCGGCGGTATCTGAATTTATTGATTTTTATCTTCACCCTTCTAATGCCCAGAAACTGGTAAGCGAGGTGGGATATGTTCCTTTTACCGCATTATTTTATGAGCTTATCGGAAAGCGTTTTGAGGCAAAAATAACCGGTTCTGTTTTTGAAAAAGCAGGGTCTCAGACTGGCGTAACCTTGGAGCAGTTATTTTCAATGGAAGAGAAATAATTAGTCGGCCTATTACTTAGCATGTATAAACATACCTTTCAAACCAAAGAAAAAATTATTGAGTTGATTTTCGGTTTCTGCGGAATGTTTTCCCTCTTTATTACTTTAGGCATTATGGGTATTATATTCTGGGAAACCACCCTTTTTTTCAAGGAGGTGAGTTTGTTTGAATTTATGTTTAGTACCCAATGGACGCCGCTTTTTAGCATCAAACATTTTGGTGTATTGCCGTTGATTACCGGGACATTGCTGGTTGCCGGTATTGCAATGGCTATTGCCATGCCGACTGGGGTTTTAATGGCGATATTTATGAATGAATATGCCAATGCCAAAGTCCGTCGGATACTAAAGCCGGTGCTTGAAATTTTGGCGGGCATACCGACGATCGTGTATGGTTATTTCGCCCTGCTTTCCGTAACTCCTTTTCTTCAAAAAGTCATTCCCTCTCTTTCGGGGTTCAATGCTATTTCGCCCGGAATTGTTATGGGGATTATGATTTTGCCCATGGTGGTTTCTTTGAGCGATGACGCTTTTGGTGCGGTGCCAAAAGAAATGAAACTGGCCGCTTATGCCCTGGGATCTTCCCGATTCCAGGTGGCTTTTAAGATTATATTACCGGCCGCAATGTCGGGGGTTATTGCCGCTTTTATGCTAGCAATTTCCAGGGCGATTGGCGAAACCATGTTGGTGGCGATTGCGGCGGGCATGAAACCCGCTTTTACGTTAAATCCGCTCGTTCCCATTCAAACCATCACTTCTTATATTGTCCAAATAAGCTTGGGGGATACGCCGGTAGGGACCTTGGCGTACCGGAGTATTTTTGCCGTGGCATCAGTGTTATTTATTATCACGTTCATCTTTAATGTTATCGCACAAAAATTACGCCATTCCTTAAAATACTGATATCTATGTTTTTTTCTACTGCGCTTAAAAAATACAACCTGCAAACTAACGGACCTAATGCGGTTTTTTTGATTTTGGTGATGTTGTCTTTTTGCTTTGCCATTGCCATGCTTTTTATGCTATTGGCCAGTATTTTCTATGACGGATTTTTGAGGCTTAGCTGGCAATTTTTGACTCAATTTCCTTCGCGCAATCCCCAAATGGCGGGGATTCTATCATCCTGGGTCGGAAGTCTTTATCTAATGATATTGACTGGAATTATTGCGGTTCCCTTGGGTGTTGGAGCCGCGATTTATTTTGAAAAGTATGCTAAAAAAAATTGGTTTAACCATCTTATGGAAATTAACATAGGCACATTAGCGGGAGTGCCGTCTATCATTTATGGTCTTTTGGGTTTGGCGTTATTTGTCAGAATTATGTCCCTTGACCGGAGCTTGATTGCCGGAGCCTTTACCTTGGCGCTTCTTATCCTGCCGATTATTATTATTTCATCGCGGGAAGCAATACGCAATGTTCCTTCTTTTATGCAAGACGGGGCGCTGGCTTTGGGAGCGACACGTTCTCAGGTAATCAAAACAATTATTATCCCACTATCATTTCCCGGGATTCTTACCGGAGTTATTCTTTCCCTTTCACGCGCCATTGGGGAAACCGCCCCTCTTATTGCCATCGGAGCCCTTACTTACATCGCTTTTTTGCCGGAAAGTATCTTATCTCCTTTTACGGCCCTGCCTATCCAGATTTTTAACTGGATTTCTCGGCCCCAAATTTTATTCCATCACAATGCGGCTGCCGGAATCATCGTTCTTATTTCCATTACGCTTCTTTTGAATATGTCGGCGATTTTTTTAAGAGATCGTTTTGATCGTAAAAATAGTAAATAAAGGGCATTATACCCTTTGGCGCCTGCGACGTTCGCACATGAACGCATTGCGATGCGTTCATGCACTCACTATCCTCGGCAATAAAAACCGGTATTATATGGAAAAACATATTTTTGAAATAAAAAATCTGAATATTTACTACCATGATTTTCAAGCTGTTAAGAATGTTTCTGTTGCCATACCCTCTTATGTGATTACCGCAATTATCGGCCCTTCGGGGTGCGGCAAGTCTTCTTTTTTACGATCAATGAACCGGATGAATGATTTGATTCCCAATGCTAAGCTGACAGGAGAAATATTATTTCATGGCGTTAATATTTACGACCCCTTGATCAGTGAAGTAAATTTAAGGAGGAGGGTTGGCATGGTTTTCCAAAAACCCAATCCGTTTCCTTTTTCTATTTTTGCCAATGTCGCCTATGGGTTAAAAATTCAAAACATAAAAGATAAAGCCATGATTGCAGAAAGGGTGGAAGAGAGCTTAAAAAGAGCGTTTTTATGGGATGAAGTAAAAGACAGGTTAAAAAAACCGGCCCTTGAACTTTCCGGCGGACAGCAACAAAGGCTTTGCATCGCCCGGGCTTTGGCGGTATATCCCGATACATTACTTTTGGATGAGCCCTGTTCTTCGCTTGACCCGCTGGCAACCGCTAAAATTGAAGAACTGTTACAAAAGTTAAAAAAAGAAGTTAACATTATTATTGTTACCCATAATTTGCAGCAAGCAAAGCGTATTTCAGAATATGTGGGGTTTTTTAATTCCGGTGAGCTGGTGGATTTTGGCCCGACAAAAGAAATATTTGAAAGGTCAGCGCAGTCTATGGTTGGCAGGTATATCCAGGGCATTTTTGGATGAAATTCACATCTTTTATGTCAGGGATTGTGATTTATAAATAATTTAGTTTTAGGTTTAAAGTAGGGGGATTGTGCTTGCTGATTGAGCTATTGAAATGTTTTCCCAGAACCACCCTTCGACTACGCTCAGGGCAAGTGTCTGGACTACATCCCTGCCTACCGGCAGGCAGGCCACTTCTCGCACAAAACAAGGCCATTTTTTTAGGTGGTTTTTATTTACGAAATATTTAAAATGTATTATGATAAAAGCATAGTAGTTTACTTTGAATCACGAAATGGATATTTAAAATGAATTTTCTTGTCTTTTTCCCAATTTTTGTAGCCAAAAATTGGGGAAAATACAAAGAAACCATTTCTTATTCAAAGTAATTAAAAATAACATTTTAAAAAATATGAAAAACAATTTAGAATCCATTTTAGAAACTCGGGGCGAGAAAGGTTTTGCTTTGCCAATGGTTATTGGAGTAATTGCGCTAGCAGTTATCATTGCTGGAGGGGGATATTTTTATATCCAAAACCAATCTAAGGTTGAAGAAGAAAAAAAAGCCATGATGGAAAAAGAGGCAATGGAGAAAAAAGCTGGCGAAATAATGAATAAAAAAGAGGGGACTATGATGACAAAATACACCGGAGCCGTTCTGGCCGGCACGTCATCACCACTTTTAGATTTTACTAAAGCTGATTATGATAGTGCGGTGGCTTCAGATAAATTAATTATTTTATATTTTTATGCTAACTGGTGCCCAATCTGCAAGGCAGAATTTCCATTGATGCAAGAGGCTTTCAACGAAATAACTAATGATAAAGTAGTTGGTTTTCGGATTAATTACAAAGATAATCAAACTGATAGCGATGAGCAAAATCTTGCCCGTGAATTTGGCGTTCCCTACCAACATACCAAAGTTTTCATAAAAGGCGGTAAGCAGGTTTTGAAAGCGCCAGATGGATGGGACAAAGCACGATATACGACAGAAATAAATAAAGCAATTAACTAATGGAAAATAGAGACTCAACTATATTGGGTAAAAAACCTGCGCGCGATTGGAACATCTTTTTTTCAAGCGTATTTTTTGTATTGGGATTTTCTCTGGTGTTTTCTTTGGTGGGGGTACTTTTACAAACGGTACTTTCAAATGTATCTTATACTGTTTCAGAATGGCTGGGCCGGATTGGTGGTGTAATTATTATCTTTTTTGGGTTTTTCTTGCTTGGGTTATTTACCCCAAAATTTCTAAAAACCGACCATAAAATTTTAGTTAAGTATCGGTTTAGATCTCACTACATAACCTCGTTTGTATTTGGCGCAGCCTTTGCTGTCGGTTGGACGCCGTGCGTTTCGGCGGCATTAGGTGCTATTTTGGCGCTGGCCACCACATCGGCTTCCAGTGCCTTTTTGCTCTTAGTTGCTTATACCATGGGTATTGGGATCCCTTTTTTGTTGGTTGGGCTTTTTACTAACGAAGCAAAAAGTCTTATTTTGCGCTTGGGTAAAAAAATTCTGTATTTCCAGTATTTTTTTGGTGTTGTCTTAATCGGCCTTGGTATTTTGGTTTTTACCGGAACCCTGTCCCGTATTAATAATTTTGAATTGTTAACCAATATTTTAATTAATTTAAATTTAACCACATCGATTGGCGGTGGTATTAATTCACTTACCATTTTTAACTTTGGTATTGCGTTTCTTGCTGGAATTGGGTCATTTTTAAGCCCCTGTATTTTACCCATTATCCCAGGATTTCTTTCATATTTGGCCTCAACAGCAACAAAAAAACATGAATAAAAATATTATTTTTGCGTTAGCTTTGGTTATTGTTTTGGGAGTTATTGGATATATTCAAATAACAAAGCCCAAATTATATAGCGTCGGTTCTGGTAATGCAGAGTCAATTGCGTTGGCGCCTTCTTCTGATAAGGTGTTAGATACTTCAACAACCGCATCGCCAGCATTAGCCAAAACTCGCATGATGAATATTGAAGAGAAAGCCAAAAAGTATTCACCGGCGGTGGAAATAATTCCCGGAGGCCAATTTATTAATGCCGAGCCGTTTACCCTAAAAAGTTTAATTGGAAAAAAGGTTATTCTGGTTGATTTTTGGACTTACACCTGCATAAATTGTCAGCGCACCACACCCTATTTAAAAGAGTGGTACAGAAAGTATAAAGACCAAGGGCTTATAATTGTTGGCGTGCATACCCCAGAATTTGAATTTGAAAAAGAGTATAGTAATGTAAAAAAAGCCGTGGAGGATGAAGGTATTTTGTATCCGGTAGTTCAAGATAATAATTACGCTACTTGGAGTGCGTATGGTAACCGGTATTGGCCGCACAAATATCTTATTGATATTGATGGTTTTATTGTGCACGATAAAATTGGCGAAGGGGGATACGATGAATTCGAAAAAGCCATTCAGAAAGCTTTAGCAGAAAGAAATTTAGTATTAGGACTTAAAAATTCAGTTGATATCAATATAGCCAATCCCAAAGATGTCATAATTATGGATAGTTCTAAGGTGCAAAGCCCGGAAACTTATTTTGGTTCTGCCAGAAATGAATATCTTGGTAACGGTAAAAAAAGCACTTCAGGAAACCAAGTCCTTTCATTTCCAGATAATCTTTCGGTAAATAAATTATATCTTGATGGCACTTGGGATTTTCAAAACGAATTTGCAGAAAGTAAAAGCGCCACGGCAAAAATAAAGTTTTTGTATAATGCAAAAAATGTCTATTTGGTGGCAAGTTCGGATGAGGGAGTAACCGTTAAAATATTCCAAGACGGTGCGCTTATTAAAACAATGACCATTAAGGATCATAGACTGTATAATATTGTTGAAGGCACAGATTATGGGAAACATACACTTGAGATAGAAATTGATAGGGCAGGGCTAAAAGCCTTTGCATTTACGTTTGGCTAATAATTATTCTAAAACATTGGTGAGGTAAGCTAAACTTCAGCTTTCTGTCGTAAGTCAGGAATGTAAATATACTCTTTTATCGCCTAAAATTACGATGGTTAAAATATAATATTTCAAATAATTTAAAGGTCGAGAAAAAGTAATATTATTAAACGATGACAAAAAATGTATGACAAGTAAAATTATAGGTATTATAGTAGCGGTATTAGTTATTGTCGCTTTAGGTGCCGGTGCAATGTATCTTTTTAACCGACAAATGTCCTCGCAAAGCTATAATCCAGAAACTCAAGGCAAGGTGGTATTTGGAGTTACCGATGTTGCGGAAGATATGAGTGGCGTCAGTTCGGTTTTTGTTACGGTAAATAAAGTTGAAATTCACAGCGCAACCGAGGGCTGGGTCACAGCTTCAAACGAAACAAAGCAATACGATCTTTTGGTATTAAAACAATCGGGGGCAGTGTCGTTACTTGCCAATGCAAATGTTAATGTTGGGACGTATGACCAAATGAGGCTTATGATAAGCAAAGTTACTGTGGTAAAAAATGGAGTATCACAAGATGCAAAACTTCCTTCAGGAGAATTAAAAATTATTTCAGATATTGTAGTTAATGCCGATAAGACATTGACGGTAGTTTTTGATTTTATGGCAGACAAATCATTGCACGTAACCGGCAACGGCAAATTCATTTTTGCCCCCGTGGTAAAAGTTAAAAAGCAAAGCAATGCTAATGTTGAGTTAAAGTCAAATGGTGAAATAAATATAATGGGTGGCAACCAAGAAAATGATGAAAATATTGGTATGGACGAAAAAGGAGAAGTCAAGAATGATTTTGAGTTAAAGGGTGATCTTGATATTGATGAAAATGATGATATTAAAATTAAAGTAAATATTGAAGGCAATATAGAAACAGACAATGAATTAGTATTTAATTTTAGTGCTCAAAATAATTCTGGTGTTTCTGGTACGGCGATTTTAGAAGAAGATGATGATGGAAATATAGAAGTTGCTTTAAAGTTGAAAAATAGTATTTTGGGAATACTTTCTCCCGCACAGCCAGCACATATACATTTTGGTAGTTGTTCAAATATTGGAGGCGTAAAATATCCTTTAAATTCCGTTGTTAATGGAAAATCAGAAACAGTGCTTAATGTTTCTTTGACTGATCTTAAAACTCAGCTTCCTTTGGCGATTAATGTCCATAAATCTGCTGCCGAATCAAATATTTATATTGCTTGTACTGATCTAAATTTTTAGATTAGGAAAAATAGAGTAATAAGCTATAATAAGTCGGGTGGCCTTTTGGGGTTACCTAAAATTAGCTAACAAAAACCACCCTTTATTTTGAGGGTGGTTTTTTGGTATAATCTTGTAAACAAATATGCAAAGCATATTTTCGGTGCTCGTTCGGTAATAAAAACTTGCGAATCTTTATTGCCTTCACTCACTAGAAAATAAACCAATCCGCCAACTGGCGGACTAATCCTTCGATAAAAACTCAGGACAAGTTATTGTGCCACTGGCTGCACACTTCGGCAAGCTCAGTGCAAGCAAAGTGAACACCTCATATTTTTCCTCGTAAACTAATATTTTGAAAATGGTATTTTTTAGTGGTTTTGTTTGTTTGACATATATGCTACGAGGGCTATAGTGATATTAGAGGTCAGCACATTAACAATTTTGTAGATGTGTTGTAAAACATATTTAAAAACTCAAAAGGAGGGTAGGTTTTATGGCGACTGAAGACTATGTGCATACTTTGTTAAGCCAGACCGAGCGAACACAATACATGCTCGATTTGATGAGGGTGGTAAAAGAAACCGGAGATCATGTCCTTAATATTGACCGCGAGAAAGTATTTGATACGGTGGAAGTTGCACGCCACCAATTTTCAACGGTGGACGCCGAAGCCAACAGCAGGCTCCGAGCTATTTTGGAAATGAGAATGAAAATGTTTCCCGGGACAGTGCTTGAGGAATCGGATATTCCTCGTGCTCGCCTTGAGCCGGATCGCCTTAAATATCCTCTGTTAATTTGTGATGCGGTTGAGGGATCGACCAATGCCAAGCGCGGATTGGTTGCTTATATGCGCCGGCCGATTTTGGCAGGAACCCTTGCCATGGTGGTGGAAGGCGAGGAGCTTTCCATGATTGCTGCGAGCGCCTTTTATGATTTTTCTTCGCGCAAAGTTTTATCAAGTGTCCGCACGGAAGCAGGATGTTTTCTGTCATTTATTGATGGGCAAATCATTGATCAAAGTTTTGTATTGGAAACAAAAGGGGATTCGCATGTATATGCGATTGTTCCCGGATACTCGCATGCAAATGTAGGGGCAAGGGCCGCCATTGAATCTATGCTTCTTACTGTAGGTATTGAAAGTGCAGGAGGTTCCCGTTCATCGGCTCAAGATTTGGTAAGCATCTTTTGTAATCAAGCTGATGCTTATGTGGATTTACGGGCTTTGTTTCCTGGCAGTACCGAAATCCGCGATGAAGTGTTGCATACCTGGGATGTCGGCGGACTTCTGCCTGTTTTAGACAGCGTGGGGTTTCGCATCACTGACATTACCGGCCAAAGCTGGCAGCGCTTGCGCATTTGGGATCGCATGGCTATTATTGTTTCCAGGCCGACGCTCCAATCGCGCATCGTTGACGTATTGAAAGGACTTTCGTTTGTTTCATCCCTGTTTGCGCCAGAGACTAACAATGTCATCAACTTCCCAACACCCAACATCGGGTAGAAGAAAGGGGGCGGTTATGCTCTTTGAGACTAGAAAGACAGATTTGCTCAAATTGTGCCCTTGTTGCAATGGAAAAATTGTCCGGTGCATTCGCAAAGGTACCTATGAATCAGAGAGTTATGGCAACACCCATGGTCTGCAAATTTGGGATCGATGCGAAGAATGTAAGAAAATTTTTGGCCAGACCGATGTAGCTATTGCCTTTCCGAATGAATTAGAAGATCAAATGATGGCGGCATTTGATCGCTGGGATCAAAGAACCCTTGAAGATTGGGAATTCTCCGAAATAATCCAAGTTGCTTTTTTCGGTTTCGGGGGCTGGGTTTTCAAAATTGGATAAAGAGTCGGCATTATTAATATTATGGATCCAACACATTAAAAGGCCAACGTTCGTTTGGCCTTTTTTATTATTGACAAAATAATTGCAAAGTATTAAATTTAAATTGATGTTGTTCTTTCAATGTTTATTGCAAAAGTGAGGCAACTATGGCGAAGTCACCAAAAGAAAAAGCTCTCACCTCCGATCAAGAATTTTTCATTTGGGATTACACCCTTCGGCAGAAGGAACCGGATGATCGCCATCCCAATGACGTAATTCAAACGGATTATAATGGTGATCGGTGTCGGTATCTTTTGGACATGGCAAAATGGCACCAAATTACATTTTGTGATACCTGTAGCAAGGCAAAACAAGAGTGCCGATGCGGCGTCAATCCAATTAATGTAATACCTTGAAACATTTTTTGCCTCCAAAAACCCTGCGATAATTTCCACGGGTTTTTTATTTAAACCGTGAATTACCAAATGTCCCGATAAAAATCGAGGATTCTCGATGCCCTAAAAAGGGGCATCGGGACTTTCGCAGGATTTTCTTCAATTTATAGCTAAAAATTGGAGAAAAGACAAGAAATATTCTTTTGATTGTGCATTTGGTAATTCACGGCGTTAATAAGCCAAGTTCTTGTATTTGACCTGGTTGCGCCAAATCGTACGAACAGGGGGTAAGCCTCTGTTTTGTCTATTGACAAGTGCAACTAGGTTGCATTAGTATTGAGGTATTATCAAACTAACTGATATTCATTATGGAGAAAGCAAGCCA
>MHPA01000005.1:0-26594 GCA_001820255.1 Candidatus Staskawiczbacteria bacterium RIFCSPLOWO2_01_FULL_38_12b
AAAACCTGGCCATTTTAATGTCGGTACTGATGTCGCTTAAACAACGCCATCAAACCAATTTCTTCTTAGAGTACATGAAGGCGTGAGGGGTTACAAGTGCAAGATTTGACATAGTAGTATAAATAATGTATCCTTACGGTGACTTTCACCTGTTCTTTAACAAGAAAGGGTCAATATCATGGGATTATCTTACTTGGAAGTTATTTTCATTTGCGGATTTTTGCTGTCTTTCTTTATCTTAATTAAACAAAGGCGGCAAATTCAAAAACTAGACATTAAATTAAAGAAAGAGAAAGTAGAAAACGCTCAAGAGACCAAAAAAAGATGTGTGAGCGAAGCTTCGCATGACGACTCAGAAGAAGTTATTTTACCAAAACCTCAAACAGGTATTTTGGAAATCAAAAAATACTACCAAGACGATGCAAGGTTCAAAGAACTTGCCAAGGTCACTCCTAGATCAGAAAAAGAAATAACAAAGGAAGTAGAACTGACGGAACTGATTGAAAGGTTCGAAGGTTTTCAGACTCAGTTTACAGTATCGAATCAACGACTCGTAGATGCAGAAAGTCAAATCAAAAAGTTGACGAGAAAACTCGCGAACGTTGAAA
Source organism: Candidatus Staskawiczbacteria bacterium RIFCSPLOWO2_01_FULL_38_12b (assembly GCA_001820255.1). Classification (GTDB taxonomy): domain Bacteria; phylum Patescibacteriota; class Minisyncoccia; order Minisyncoccales; family Staskawiczbacteraceae; genus VGLO01. The sequence goes on from MHPA01000005.1 coordinate 609, forward strand.
ATCAATGCACGGATGCCAACAAGAAATTAGCTGAAGTCGAAAGGATCAACCATTCAATGGAAAAAAGAGTGGTAGCAGTGGAAGAGGATCACAGAGAATTGAAAGGCAACCTCCGCCAAGCTGAACAGAACACGAGAGAAGCTCTGGTAGCTATTAGAAGCATTTCTTCGCCTGGTAAATGACGTGATTTTGGGACAAATTCCCGACATTGCGTCTCTTTTATTGTTGCAAAATTACTTGATCCTTACTATTAAGTACTTTTATCTTAAGAATTACCAATTTTTTCCCTTAACTCTTTTAAACGCCTATTTTTTATCGTATTTAAAAAATCTGTGATAATCCGATCTTGCTCTCCAGCTAAAACATCAAGTTTTTTAGAATATTCTTGGTAAATAGTTTCTATTGCCCTAATCCTTGCTTTTACATCCGGATTTGAATTTTTCCGGGTAACTTTTCTGGTCTTTTTTTGAATCGCTTTTTGTTTATTGGTATTAGCTTCCTTTCCTGTAAAACCGCTAACTTTCTTTGGATTCTTTTTTAAATGATAGGAAGACGGCATATTTGTATTAATTTACTTTGAATTACGAAACTCACCCAAAAAAGGTCGTTTCGAGTCTTTTTCGCAAATTTGGGCTGGAAATTCGCTATAACTTTCAGGCGGGCCCATAGGGCAAGCCTGGAAATTCTATCAAATTTCCATCCGCCAGATTTGCGAAAAATACTTCGAAAGAGTTTCGTAATTCAAAGTAATTTAACTTATTACATAATTGTAACACTGACTAATTGTAAAATCAATTATGCGTAGGAACATTATGCGTAGGAACCCCTTGCAAAATTACTTATTATTTGCTATTGTTTTGAGTATGCCCCGGTAGTAGAGCAAAGCTCACTACAGGGCTACCCCGTAGAGAATTTTGACTTTTGTAGTTTAATTTTATCTACGGAGTTTTCAATATAAATATATATTTAATCATAAAGAATTTAATTCTGCCCTGTAGTGAAATTTTCGCAAAAATTTCTACTACCGGGGCGTCAAAATTCTTCTACTGGGGTGGCAATTACCAAATCGGCCAAAAAGGCCATCAGACAAAATAAAAAACATCGGGTGTTAAACCTTGTCTATATTAATAAAATAAAAAAACTCGTAAAAGAGGCTAAAACTTTTGTGTTAGAAAAAAAGCACAAAGAAGCAAAAGAACTTTTACCAAAAGTATATCAAGCCTTAGATAAAGCAGCCAAGGTGGGAATCATTAAAAAAAATAACGCTTCAAGAAGAAAATCTCGTATAGCTAAAGCTATAGGGCGACTCTAATCTACAAATTACACACTAATCTACTAATTAAAAAGAGTTATTAATTCATATTAATAACTCTTTTTGGTTTCAAATAAGTGCTACGAAAATTTACAATGAGGCCAAGTTCTAATTTTGAAAACTTTAAATATCTTTGCATTTGAAAATAATCTTCTTTGGTAAGAAACTTTTTAGCCTTTATATCAAGCAAGATTTTATTTTCAATTAAAAAATCCACTTTATTGCTCACATCTTTCTCATTAATATCTTTAATGGGCAACACTTTTTCTCTTTCAAAATCTATGCCGGCATTTTTTAATTCTATTTCCAACAAATCACCGTATTGAATTTCTCTACAAAACCTATCAAGCTTATTGTGAACTTTAAATAAAACTCCAGAAATTTTATAAGAGAGCTCGGGATGCAGTAGTTTAGTTTTATTAGTAGATTCGGATGTCATTAGTAGATTGGTGTCGCTTTATATTTTTGAAACAAATAGGTCTAACGCCGTTTCGGCATCTATCTTGCCAATTTTAATATCACTATCAATCTTAAAAATACTACGATATATATTTTTTAATTCTTCAAAACTGAATTGCCGGCATAAAAAATATGATTTTTTAACCACAAACGGATGCAGTCCGCTTTTTTTTACAATAGATGCATACATCAAGCCTTTTTCCGAAAGCTCTTTTACCATCAGCAAGTTCCTAAACTGGAAAGCAATCATAGAAAGCAAATACAGAGAGTTGTCGCCATTCTCAAGGTGGTTGTGTAAAAGGCCTAGTGCCTGCTTTTTATCTTTTTGAGCCAAGGCGTCAATGGTTTTAAAAATATCTGTTTCAATATTTGGCTTTACTAACATCTGCACATCTTCTTTTCTTACCACTTGGCCATCTTTAAAATCCACCAATTTTTTTATTTCATTAAAAAGACGCCACAAATCATTCCTAGTGCAACTTAGTAATGCATCCAAAGCGTCATTATTAATTTTTGCCTTTAACTTTTCGAATTCTTTTTGGGCCCAAATTTTTAAATTCTTGCTATCCAGTAATGCAAACTCCTGGCTCTTACATTCTTTTAATAGTAGCTTGAATAGTTTTAACCGCTGATCAACCACATCATTTTCAAAAACAACTATTACATCTTTTAATGATTGGAGAAGTTTTAGTTCTTTTAAAAAATCTTCCTGGAAACTTTTACCGGAAAATACATTTTTTAAGGTAACCAATTTTGTTTCGGCAAACATGGAAGAAATCTTCAAAACATCGTACACTTGTGAAAAATCCGTTTTACCGGCATCAACATCAATCAAATTCAGCCCGCTTTTGCGGACCTCTTTGTAATGGGCAATTATTTCACTAAGCTTTTCTTGTGCCCGGTAAGAATCTTGGCCGTATAAAAAAATAATCATATGCTAAGTTTAAATTTATAACTGCTGACAAGCCGGGCAGAAAAATGCGCTTCTGCCGCCAAATTTTAATCGCACAATGGGCGTTTTGCAACGAGGGCACTTTTCTTTTTCCCTTTTATATACCTTTCTTTCATCGTCAAAATCGCCTTTTTTACCATCAATATTCCGGTAATCGGCAAAACTTTCACCTCCTAGTTTTATGCCGGCCGCCAACACTTTTTTAATGGCATCATAAAGGCGCTTTAATTCTTTATCGCTTAATTTTGAAACATCTTTTTGCGGATGTATTTTTGCCCACCAAAGTGCTTCGCTTGAATAAATATTCCCGATGCCGGCAATCACCTCCGGAATCATAATCACTTGCTTTACCTTTCCTCGCCTACCCTTTAAAGCTTTTTTAAATTCCACCAAAGTAAAAGAGCGATCCATGGGTTCGGGCCCCAAATTCTTAAATTCCGGCGAATTTAACAATTCATCGGTTTTCCACAATTCAGTTTTGGCGAATTTTCTCATATCAGACAAGGCAATCATTTTACCGTTATCTAAGGTAAAAAGTAAATGGATAAACGTATTGATTTTTTCTGCCAACGGACCGGGCTTTTCCGGATTCCAAATAGCATGTTCTAATTTCCATACCCCCACCATCAAGTGGCCGGTCATTTTCATGTGTATTAAAAGAGAATAACCGTCCGACAGATCAAAAATAACATTTTTTGCCCGCCGCCATACTTTTATTATTTTTTTTCCTTTCAGTTGTTTTTTAAATAGTTTAAAGTCCTTGGGTTTTTTAGCTACTTTTTTCCAATCCGACCACACATCAACAAAGGTCCTTGTAAGGACCTTTGATTGCAAACCTTTAACCGTTGTTTCTACTTCTGGTAATTCGGGCATAGATACTTAACTTTGAATTACGAAATACTTTCATAATTCAAAGTTAGCTTTTTTCGTCTGTTTTTTCGTTTTCTATTTTTTCTGGTTTTTCTGTTTTCCCCGATTCCTCACCTTCATTTTTAATTTTTGTTTTTTTATCACCGTGCTTTTCTAGTTTTTCTTTTAATTCTAATATTTGATTTTTTAATACAATCGAATCCGCCTCTTTTTCACCTGAATATTCTTTGAATTTTTCCAGATCCCTTACCATTTTTTGAACCTCCAGAGTTCTGTTTTGCACTTTCTGTTCCAATGCATTTATTATGTCCTTAAGTGATTGGGTTTCTGCTTCTACTTTAATGCCTACTGATTTTTCTATTTTTTCATTTTCAGTATTACTTTCTTCAAGCCGATCAGCTATCCGGTTAAACACACTAGATAATTGCCCTATTTCATCTTTGCTTTCTGAATAAAACCTGCTTTTTAAGTCACCTCTACTTAAGTCGTCCGCTTTTTTTAATAACCTTTTTACCGGCGCCGCAAAATTCTGACCCGTGGCAAAACCAAATAAAAATAAGTATACCGTAAGAAATGAAAGGATAATATAAAAGCTGGCGTTTAAACTATTGTAATTTAGGGCAATAACCGAAACAATAACAAAAAAACCTGCGATAACAATGGGATATGCTATTTTAAAAGAAAGTGTTGACATAGTTATAATTAGCGAATGTGCGAGCTGGTTTCGAATTTTCGGATTCGTAAATTCGCAACAAATTCGTTTATTCGTTGACTAGACCTGTTGCGTATTAAGGATTGTGACGAAAGTTGAAAATTTCGAAGCTGGAAATTTGATAGAATGTTTAGGCTTGCCCTGCGGGCCCGCCCAAACATTATAGCAAATTTCCAGCCGAAAGGTTCAATTTGCAGTAAATTCTTAATACGCAACAGGTCTACTACTTATTTTACACTAAATCAAAAAACAATGGTAGACAATCGGTCAATTAAGGTGAAAAATCCCAATTCTTTGAAAATGATTTCTACGTTTTGGCGATCAAAATCACCAAATTTGCAATCCTCCAAATTAAAATCAATATCCACATCTTTTTTTGTTTGGACTAACTGAAATGACAAAAATGCCTTTTCTTTATTTTGCTTAAGCGCTTCTTTTACTTTTGGTTTTAAAATAGCGGTATCAGTGGAAAGCTCATCGTATAAATTTTTTATGGTTCCAAAGCGCCCTATTAAATCAGCTGCCGTGGTTTTGCCGATTCCCGGCACCCCGGGAATATTGTCGGAGTTGTCGCCAGTCAACGCCTTAAAATCATTCATTTGATCCGGGGTTACCCCGAATCGTTCAATTACTTTTTCTCGATCATACAAAATAGTTTCTTTAATGCTTTTGCCGGGCGTGTACACTTTTATATTTTCATCAATTAATTGCAGGTTGTCCAAATCGCCGCTTACGATATACACCTGGCATTTGCCTTCGTGCTTTTTGGCGATGGTGGCAATCAAATCGTCCGCTTCAAAGCCTTCCTTTGCAAATAAAGGAATATTAAAACTTTTTAACACCTCTTTAATAACCGGAAATTGGGCAATAATCCCACTTGGAGTTTCCGGCCGGTGCGCTTTATATTCGTCAAATTGCTGATGGCGAAAGGTGGGCTTGGGCGTATCAAAACAAGCTACCACATAATTGGCTTTTATGTCTTTGATGGCGCGAAATAAAATTAATAAAAATCCGTACACCGCACCGGTTGGCTGGCCTTGCTTATTAGTCAGCGGAGGCAGAGCATGAAAGGCGCGATACAACAGCGAACTGGAATCTATGATAAGCAATCGTTTTGTGTTTTCCATGTTGTAATATTAACATTTTTAAAAACAAAAAAAAGCCGCTGGGCAAACCATGCGGCGCAGAAATTTATTTAGGGGCGTGATCAAGGCAATAATACATATTATCTATCTTCTTAATTTCCCCCAGGCTAAAACGAAAAACTCTTTTGCAAACACTACAACGCTCTCCAAAACCACAGCACAATAGTGCTTGGTCAAAAGAAGTGTCTTCGCCCGCCATCTCCCTCCGATGATTCTCCTCTATGCCTTTTTTAATTGATTCAAGATCCATAACCTTCTCCTAAAAGAAGTTAAAAGAACAACACAATTTTCATACTAACAAAATAGTTAAAATGTATCAATTTTTATTTCCCTTTTATTTTCCTTTGCCTCGCCATCGCCTTTGGCGGAGATGGGTTCTAAATGATCAAATGTAATTAAAATTGCATCTTTCGGTAAAATTTCTTTGATTTTTTCCGGCCATTCGATGGCCACAATATTTTCCGGATTTTTAATAATTTCTCCAAATCCCAAATCTAATATTTCTTGCGGATTATTTAAACGGTATAAATCAAAATGGTAGAAGTTTTTAAACATTAGATTGCTTCGCTTTGCTCGCAATGACGACCGGGGTGTAATTTTAAATCTTTTCATAATTACAAAGGTTGGGCTATTAACCACTTCTTTAATTCCCAAGCCCTTGGCAAACCCCTGCAAAAAAGTGGTTTTGCCCGCCCCCAAGTCACCCTGCAATGCTAAAATTACCGTAGACTGACCGGGTTTTGCGGTCAAAATTTCGTGCGCAAAATTTTGACCGATTTTTTGTGTTTGTTTAAAATTATGAGTTATTATCTTCTCCACTTGATTTATTTTATTAAATGAATTAGTTTGAAATTAAACAGCGTGATCCCAATTTACGAATAAACATCCGAATGTTCCGAATACGTATTTGGATTATTCGGATGCAGATTCGGATTATTCGGATCGCTAATTATATGGAATCACTACAAGAAATAAAAAAACTAATCAGCGAAGCTAAAAATATTTGCGTTATTCCGTCAGATAATTATGAAAGCGAAAGCATCCCTGGTGCATTGGCTCTTTTTTATACTCTAAAAGAATTAGGCAAAAATGTAAACTTGCTCATTGGTGATTTTCCAAAAACATTTAATTTTTTAGTGCCTTCTTTAGATTATATTTCCACACCAAAAAACTTCGTGCTATCAATCCCAAAAAGCGTGGCTGATGTTTCCCAGGTATATTACGAAAAAAATGAAGACAATTTAAAAATACATTTGACCATTGAAAAGGGAAGCATTAAAAAAGACAATATTTCTTTTTACTTTGCCGACGCAAAACCGGATTTGGTAATCACTCTTGGAATACAGGATTTCCAAAAACAATTATCGGACAAACTGGATTCTTTCGGCTTTATCTTAGATTCCCCTATTTTAAACATTGACAGCAGCCGGCCGGCCTTTGCCCAAAATAAAACTGTGGCAATAGAAAATAAAAAATTTGGCAGTGTTAATATTGTGGAAAATCGCTCTTTATCTGAAATACTCTTAGATATTATCACTCCTATTAGCGCAAGCGCCGTTATTAAGAAAAATCAGGCCGACTGCCTTCTTGCCGGTCTTATTACATACTATAATAATTTCCAGGATTCCGATATGAGCCCCGAGATATTTGAACTGTGCGCCAAGTTGATGAAAAGCGGAGCTAACCGCCAGGGAATCATTGAAAAATTATACCTTAAAAAAAATCAAAGCCCCAGTATTGTTGAAGACAACATAATCCCTTTATTAGAACCTGCAACAAATACCATTGGTGCATAACTAATATAGCCCTTAGCCGTTCGATCAAAAAAATAATAACTACGGTGAATTACCAAATGCCAATTTGGTAATTCACAGTAACTATGTTTCTTTGCAATTATGGAAGAGCTAAAGAAAAAATTACTAGGGTCGGTAACTATTACACCGGAAATAATCGGTGATATTGAGAAATCTGTAAAAAATATTTCAGATTTTGGAAAAAAAATCACCGGCTATGCGACCGAAAACACCACCAACCTTTTGGATATTATTTTATTTGGCGCCATTCACCTTGAGGCTTCCGATATTCATATTGAGCCGCAAAATGAAGACGTGAGATTAAGAATAAGGATTGACGGTATTTTACAAGATACCGTTTTTTTTGACCAAACCACTTACCATCACCTTATTTCAAGGCTCAAGCTGTTATCAAAACTTAAATTAAATGTTACCGACAAACCCCAAGACGGCCGGTTTAGCATCGTAGTAGGCACCATGTTAATTGAGATAAGGACTTCCAGCCTCCCGGCCGAATATGGCGAGTCTATTGTAATGAGGATTTTAAATCCTAATAACTTAAGCTTAAAATCATTGGATATCAGGAAAGATTTGTATGATATTTTCTTAAAAGAAATTAAAAAGCCTAACGGTATTATTATTGTTACCGGCCCCACCAGTTCCGGGAAAACCACCACCCTGTACGCCTTTTTGATGGAAATTCAAAAACCGGAAATTAAAATAGTAACCATTGAAGACCCTATTGAATACCATTTAAAAGGGGTGTCGCAAACCCAGGTTTCACCCGGCGCTTCGCATTTTAACTCGACAATCGGTGAAATGGTTACCGAAAAAGGATATGATTTTTCGGACGGACTCCGTTCTATTGTTCGGCAAAATCCCGACGTAATTTTGGTTGGAGAAATCAGGGATTTGGAAACCGCTAAAATCTCCCTACAAGCATCCCTTACCGGCCATCTGGTACTTTCCACCCTGCACACCAATGACGCTCCCGGCACTATCCCAAGATTAATTGATTTGGGAATAGAGCCCTACTCCATAGCCCCCGCCCTTAAAATGGCCATCGGACAAAGACTGGTCAGAAGGGTATGTAAAAAATGCTCCAGTTTAGTGGCGCCGTCGGCAGATGAATTATCGGAAATTAAAAAAGGCTTAAAAAATTTATCAAAGACGGTAGTTATTCCAAGGGATTTTGATACCATAAAAATTGTAAAAGAAAATGAGCAAGGGTGCGAGTATTGCAACCATACCGGCTATAAAGGAAGGAAGGGCTTATATGAAGTATTTTTGGTTGACCCGGAAATGGAAAGGGTTATTTTAAAAAATCCGCCGGTTTCTGAAATTAAAGAGCTGGCCATTAAAAAAGGCATGACAACTATTTATCAATCGGGACTGATTGAAATTGTGTCGGGAATCACCACTTTTAAAGAGCTTTCCAGGGTGGTTGAACGGGACGAGTAAATAAAAACCAGCCTTTCTTAGAAAAAAAACTGGCAAAAAAAACAGCTCTGGAGTTGGAGGCGTCATGGTGTCTGGGACACCAGTAAAAGCTTGTTTAGGGAATAATCGAGCCGGAGCAAGATTATCCATTCTAAGACATGCCCATATAAAACCTCCAACTCCAGAGCTGTTTTGGTTTCTCTGATTATGGTACGATTATTACAAAACTAGGCTAAAACTGTGAATTACGAAATGCTCGTTAGAGAAAACTTTTCGGGTCTTTTTTCCAAATTTGAGCTATAAATTTGCTATAATTTTTTCCCGTAGCCGTAGGCTACGATAAAAAATTCTATCAAATTTCTACTCTCAAATTTAAAAAAAATACCTCGAAGCATTTCGTAATTCACAGTTAAAAATTATACAATAATCTAATTATATCACCTTGCAATATATATGTCAAGCATATTAGACCTGCCTACCGGGCAGGCAGAGAAAAAACTAGATAAAGAGGATGAAATCCTAGATTCTTCTTTAAGGCCAAAAAACTGGGCTGATTATGTCGGCCAGGAAAAAATCAAGGAAAATTTAAAAATTATTATCACGGCGGCTAAACAAAGGAATCAATCGCCTGACCATTTACTGTTTTATGGCAATTCGGGATTAGGAAAAACCACCCTGGCTCACCTAGTGGCCCTGGAAATGGGTAAAAAAATACGGATGACATCCGGCCCAGCTATTGAAAGGGCAGGCGACTTGGCCGCCATTTTAACTAACCTGCAAGAAGGCGACGTGCTTTTTTTAGATGAAATACACCGGATGCACAAAACCATTGAAGAGTATATTTATCCGGCCATGGAAGACTATAAACTGAATTTGATTTTAGGAAAAGGCCCTATGGCTCGCACCATGGAATTGCAATTACCCCATTTTACCATTATCGGAGCCACCACCCGGCCCGGATTATTGTCAGCTCCACTACGAAATCGCTTTGGCGGTACATTCCAGCTTAATTTTTACAAGCCAGAAGATATTGAAAAAATCATTGAACGGTCAGCTCGGCTTTTAAAGGTACACATCCATCCTGAAGCAATCAACATTATTGCCAAACGATCACGCTTTACTCCACGCGTAGCAAACCGGCTTTTAAAACGGGTGCGGGATTTTGCGCAAGTAAAAAATCAAGGCGTGGTAACCCGCGAAATTACCGAACACGCATTAGGGTCTTTGGAAGTTGACCACATGGGGCTTGAACCTGGCGATATTAAAATTTTACTGGCGCTCATTGAAAAGTTTGACGGAGGACCGGTGGGCTTGCAATCGTTGGCGGCGGCGGCCATGGAAGAAGAAGATACGCTTTTGGATATGTACGAGCCATATCTGATGCAATGCGGATTTATTGAACGCACCCCAAAAGGTAGAGTCGCTTCAAAAATGGCGTACGAGCATTTGGGGATTAAGTATAGTAAGGTGAATAATTTGATATAATAAATCTGTGAATAATTTTAGTAGCCATGGTTCTAGTAAATTCATAGATTTACTAGAACCATACATTATATGAATCCGATAAATTGGCAACAATTTGGACTAAGAAAGAATCCCTACGACACATTACCCCTTATTGAAGGCGGTGATTTACTTATAGATAAAGCCTTTATTGGAAGAAGTGCTGAAAGAAAATTCCTTGATAGTCTTTTTGAATCAAATAATAGAATTTGTTTAACTGTTTGCGGAGATATAGGAGTGGGAAAAACCAGCCTAGCTAATTTTCATAAATTTATTTGGAAATACACAAAAGAAAAACTACTGTTCTCCTTTAGGCGAGAAATTGAAGCTAACAATGATCTTCTTAATAAAAAAACTTTTCTGATAGAAATAATCGGTTCGGTATTACGAGAAATAAGATTACTGGACCCCGATTTACTAAAAAATGAATTATTAAAAAAGTTATCTCAAATTGTCGATATTAGTCAAACTATTGCGCTTTCTGGTGGTGGCTCTGCTTTTGGCTTCGGGTTGGATTTTGGCAAAGAGGAAACAACTACTACTCCAATACAATTATCTGCAACCCTGCTTGAAGAGCATTTTATAGATTTAGTTAATTTCATTAAAAATAATAAAATTAAAGGACGGACATATTCCGGACTGATAGTCCATGTTAATAATTTTGACATTATTTTATCAAGTGAAAAGGGTAAAAAAATGTCAATTGATTTTTTTCAAGAAATTAGAGATATTCTGCAAACACCCGATGTATATTTTTTATTTTTAGGCCCAAAAAATTTATTTAAAGATATTATCAGTGTTCATCAAAGAGTAAAAAGTATTTTTTATCAGACACCTCTAGTGATAAATCCTTTAAGTAAAAACGAAATAGTAAAAGCATTTGAAGAACGAATGCAATTACTAAAATCTAATGACGTTGCTTCTTATATAAAACCTGTAGAAGATGAAGTGATATATAAAATATACGACCTTTATAACGGTGATATAAGATCAATTATGGCAAGTATTGTTGATATCTTAGGTCAATATTCTGAAAAACTTGCCAAACCATTATCGGTAAATGAAGCAATGTTATTATTAGGAAAAGAGCGTTGGGAAAAAATTGAAAATATTATAAAATTAACAGATGAACAAAAGGAAATACTTAGATATTTAGCAAGTGCCGAAAAGTTTATCAGCCAAAAAGAAATTGTTAAAATATTCAATAAGACTAAATCAAATGTTTCTTGGTATTATTTCAAACCATTAAAAGAGCATAATATAATTGAAGAAAAAAACATAGAAAATAGAACGCCGTATTATGGATTAACCGCTGATTATATTCCATTAAAGTGGTTAATTAATTCTCAAAAAGAAGTAAATAAAAGTATAGACGATAAATCAAAACAATTACCACTGAATTTGTAATGAAAAAAGTTTTTGTCTTATTGTTAATTGTACTAATATGCCCATTTATGGTTTTGGCGACCGACAAAGTTGAAATAAATACGGCAACACTCCAACAATTAGAGCAAATAACGGGAATTGGCCCGGCGATAGCGCAAAGGATAATAGACGCCAGGCCGTTTTCGTCGGTTGACGATTTATTAAAAGTAAAAGGTATTGGAGAAAAAACGTTGCAAAAAATAAAAGACGAGGGACTGGCTTATGTCCAAGGTCAAACCCAAGAAATTGTCCCAGTAACCCAACCCCAAGCCACAACCCAAACACCGCCCGAAGAACCCATTACCCAGGCCACCACAGAACAGCCGCCCATAATAACATACCCAAAAGGCGTGGTTATACATGAAATCTTGCCCGCTCCTGAAGGCGCTGACGATACAAATGAATATATAGAAATTTATAATAGTAATACTGCCGATATTGATATTTCAGGATGGAAACTACAAGATATTCAAGGGACGCCAACAACCTATATTTTTCCGAAAAACACAACAATATCTGCTGATGCATATTTAGTATTAAAAAGGCCAGAAACAAATATTACTTTAAATAACGATGAAGATGGATTAAATTTGATAACTCCCGACGGGAAAATAACCGACACAGTAAACTTTACTAATGCGCAAAAAAACCAATCATATAATAAAACGGTGTCCGGCTGGCGTTGGAGCACCACTCAAACTCCGAGCGCAGCCAATATAATTACAACTGCGACAACTATTATAAAGTCTGCAAAAAAGCAAACAGCATTGCCAAAATCAAAAAAAACTGATAACAATAAAACCGTCGGTAATTCTGCAACCGCAAGCATAGCCGATGCAATACAGCTTGATAAAAATAACCAAACAAATCCCTGGCTGTTATTTTTGATAGCTTTGGCAATTACTATAATTTCGGCCATAATAATTTTATTAATAAAGTTTAAACTATTAAAAAAACATGAGCGGTCACAGTCATTTTAAAACCGTTGCGGCCACTAAAAACGCTAACGACGCCAAAAAGGGCAAGATTTTTTCAAAGATGGCACGAGTTATCACTATTGCCGTAAAAGAAAAAGGGGCCGACGTTACTAGTAACATTCAGTTAAAAGCCGCCATAGAAAAGGCTAAGGAGTTTAATATGCCCAAAGAAAACATTGAACGGGCTATTAAAAAGGGTACCGGCGAATTGGCTAGTGAAAACCTGGAAGAAGTTTCTTTTGAGGGTTTGGGCGCCGGAGGCGTTGCCATTATTATTGACGGGATTACTGATAACAAAAACCGGACTCTGGGAGAGATAAAAGGCATTTTAAGCCAATATGGCGGGAAAATGGCCGGCGAAGGAGCGGTGCGCTGGATGTTTGAAAGGAGGGGGTTTATTTTGGCAAACAGCGGGGGTAAATTAAAAGAAGATCTGGAATTGTCCATTATTGAAGCGGGAGCCGAAGATTTTACTTGGAACGGAGATAATTTGGAAATTTATACAAAACCGGAAAATTTAGAAACGGTCAAAAAAAATCTGGAACAAAAGCAAATCAAAATAGAATCAGCTTCTTTAAACTGGGTTGCCAAAGAGGAAATACTTTTGGAAGAAAAAAATAAAGAAAAAATCCAAAAACTTTTTGAAGCGCTAGATGAAAACGATGCGATCCAGGATATTTATTCTAATTTAAAATAATTTTTAATTTCCTGTCTAAGAAACTGTTTAGTAACCCCATATTTGCGCTAAAGTTATTTTTCCCGGCTGCAAATTTGCTATCATTCGTCGGCTTGCCACACGGGCAAACCTCCTTACGCTATCAAATTTTCGCTCAGGAAAAAAAACTTTATCATCAAAAGAGGCTTATTAAACAGTTTCTTATGAAAAAAACTATAAGATATTCAAAAGAATGGAGGAAAAAAGTTAGTAAAAGTTGGTTTAAAAAAGGATTATCTCCGCACAATAAAGGAATTCCAATGTCTTTAAATTCAAAAAGAAAGTTAAGTAAATCACTTAAAGGTAAAAAAGCTTGGAATAAGGGAATAAAAATGACAGAAGAACAAAAGAATTACTTAAGCCAAAAATTTAAAGGGATACACCGCTCAACTAAAACTGAATTTAAAAAAGGGCAATTTATTGGCAATAAGAATCCAGCTAAACGATCGGCGATTAGAAAGAAAATAAGTGATGCTAAAATAGGGCTACCACACCTTAATCAGAGGGGGAAAAATCATGGGCTATGGAAAGGTGGAGTGACTCCAGAAAATGAAAAAATTAGAAAAAGTTTAGATTATATTATTTGGCGAAAAGTAGTCTTTAGTCGCGATAATTGGACTTGCCAAAAATGCAAAATAAGAGGCGGTAAAATACACTCTCATCACATACATAATTTCGCTGATTTTTCTAATTTAAGAACATCTATTAATAATGGAATCACCTTGTGTAAAAATTGTCACAAGGATTTTCATAAAGTTTTTGGTTTAAAAAATACCAAAAAAAGCAAACTAAAGAAATTTTTAAGAAATAGACCTGTTGCGAAATAAGAATCGCAACGAAAATTTCAGATTTTTAGCCAAAAGTTTGATAGAATTTTAAGATTTAGCTTCGCTAAATTGAAAAATTATTGCAAATTTTTGGCAAAAATATGGAATTTGTCCCGATAAATTTAATTTTATTAAATTTATACGAGGATTCTCGATAAAATCGGAACAGTAGATTCTTATTTCGCAACAGGTCTAATACCCTTGCTTTAAAAAATATATGATTATTATTGGCATAGATCCAGGTGTGGCCCTGGTAGGATATGGTATTATATCCACAAAAATACATAAAGACAAAAGGCAAGACCGAAATGAAAAACCTAAGGTTATTGATTTTGGGTGCATCATCACCCACCCCTCTTCTTCTGTGGGCGAGCGGCTGGAAATAATCCATAACGAGGTGCTAAAACTTATTAAAAAACACCAGCCTGATATAATGTCTGTGGAAGCTCTTTTTTTCTTTAAAAACTTAAAAACGGCTATGCCAGTAAGTCAGGCAAGGGGGGTTATTTTATTGGCCGCCGCCAAATATAAAGTTCCTCTATTAGAATTTACCCCACTGCAGGTGAAAATGACGGTGGCAGGTTATGGCAGGGCAGAGAAAAAACAAGTACAGGAAATGACAAAACAGCTCCTTGATTTAAGTAGTTTTGATATTAAAGAAAAAGACCGGAAAAAAGACGATGCCTCGGATGCCTTAGGCGTGGCGCTTTGCGCCTTTTTAAAAGTATAACCACGCTAATATAGACATAAAAAGTACCATGTGGATAGTTTACTATTGACAATAGTTTGTGAAAAAATATAATAGGAAAAGTAAATAGAAAATTAAGTAGTGCGATGCCAATATGCAAATGCATACCAATAACACTAATATGAAACGTGCGGACGGCTTCATTAGTATTATTAGTATGAATTAGTATATTAGAATCGCATTTCATTTATAAAAATGGAGGATGATTTTTTAAACATCATAAACCAGGCCGATGATTCTGATGATGATGTTATTATTGACGATGATGATGAAGAAAAAGACGAAGACGAGGAAAAAAAACCAGATGAAGAAACTGACGATGATGACGAGATAGGAATAGTAGTGGATGACGAAGAATAGTATTCGTATTACCAATAAAAACAACCCGATGTTAAAACTGGGTTGTTTTTTTATGAAAATTATGTAAAATGAGTGCTTTAACGTATAATAGATAACGTATCAATGTTTAATGTTTAAAAAATACCTCAGTCATATTAAAAGTTTTAAGAATAAACCGTGGGTCAAAATAGCAACCCGCCTTGGTAAGTATGCAATCTTTTTATTGCTGGGTTTTTGCATTTTTTCCATATCGTTATTTTTTTACTATACCTATGACCTGCCGAGGCCGGAAAAATTTACTGAAAGCCCTTTTATACAGTCAACTAAAATTTATGACCGGACCGGCAAAGTGTTGTTATATGATATTTATGGAGAGGAAAAAAGAGAAATTGTGCCTTTTGATAAAATTTCAGATAATTTAAAACACTCCATATTAGCATCGGAAGATGCCAGATTCTACCAGCACAGCGGCATAGACTTTGAATCAATTGTAAGGTCAATATTAATTGATTTAAAATTGCAATCACCAAGCCAAGGCGCCTCAACCATCACCCAGCAACTTATACGGTCGGTATACTTGACCAACCAGAAAACATTGGCAAGAAAGGTAAGGGAAATCGTATTAAGCATAGAATTGGAAAAAAGATACCCTAAAGATCAAATTTTTGACTGGTATTTAAACCAAATTCCCTTCGGTCAAAATGCCTACGGAATTGAAGCGGCCGCACAAACATATTTTGACACGTCGGCATCTGATTTGACGCTGGCGCAATCGGCGGTTTTAACGGCCTTAATTAAGGCTCCCAGCTACTATTCACCCTACGGGCCCAATAAAAAACTGCTATTACAAAAGAAAGACTATGTATTAGAGCGCATGAAGGAAACCAACTACATAACTGACGAGCAGATGGTGGAAGCAAAACAGGAAAAATTAATATTTTCAGAAGATGTAACATCAATAAAGGCGCCTCACTTTGTAATGTATGTTAAGCAATATTTGGAAAATAAATATGGAGAGGAATTTTTAAAAGAAAAAGGATTAAAAGTGTACACCACACTAGACTGGGATCTGCAAGACTACGCCCAACAAGTAGTTAAAAGCGCAGACAAAACAAATGTCCAATTTGATGCCAATAATACGGCAATGGTGGTTATTGACCCGGACACAGGACAAATACTGTCGCTTATAGGATCAAAGGATTATTTTGGAAAATCTTATCCTGCGGGGTGCGATGAAAAACCAAATGGGAGTTGTTTATTTGACCCTAAATTTGATGTCGCCATTATGGGGAAACGCCAACCAGGATCCTCGTTTAAGCCCTTTGTGTATGCATCTGCTTTTAAAAAGGGGTACACTCCCAATACCAAGGTGTGGGATGTTAAAACAGAATTTAATAAAAATTGCAATCCTGATGGCAACCAAGAAAAAGATCGATATGGATTAAATTGCTACCACCCTGTTGATTATGACGGCAGTTACCGTGGGATTGTATCACTGCGATCTGCCTTAGCTCAATCATTAAACATACCATCGGTAGAGCTCCTATATTTGACTGGGATGCAAGAAAGCCTGCAAACCGCAAAAGATATGGGGATCACCACACTTAATGAACCTGAGCGCTATGGATTATCCTTGGTGTTGGGTGGAGGGGAAGTAACCTTGCTAGAAATAACATCTGCTTATGGAATTTTTGCAACCGAAGGACTTAAAACGCCTCCCGTGAGTATTTTAAAAATAGAAGACAGTAAGGGAAACATTATTGAACAAAACCATAAACAGCCTACTAAAGTATTAGATACCCAAGTAGCAAGACAGATTAACGACATCTTGTCAGATAATGATGCGCGAGCTCCAATATTTGGATCAAATAACGCTTTGTATTTTAATAGTTTCCAGGTGGCGGCTAAAACAGGTACCACGCAATATTATAACGATGCGTGGACCATAGGATATACCCCATTTGCAACTGTGGGTGTTTGGGTTGGCAATAACGACGATTCTTCCACAAATAAAAAAACAGGCATAGGTCTTGCGGCGCCGATTTGGAGAAAAATTATGGAAAAACTGCTCACTTCGCACCCAGTAGAAAATTTTACCAAACCCAATGTTGTCCAAAATATAAATCCCGTCTTACTGGGAGAATTCCCCCAAACAGACCCACCCCATAGCATTCTGCATTATATTGATAAAAGCAATCCCCTGGGACCGCCGCCGCAAAACCCCAGCAATGATCCTTTATACTTTTTTTGGGAAGAGGGGGTTAAAAATTATTTAAGCGGCCAATACTAAACCCAAGGCCAATACTAAACCCAATAAAAAACCCGCCCTTTAAACTGGGTGGGTTTTTTATTGGGTTTACCTTGAATTAGGATTACATAGATTTAATAGGCATCACCACATATAAATAACTAGAATCACCCACTGGCCTTAAAATACATGGCCCCTCCTCTTTACTTATATCAAAAACTATCTCGGAACTTTTAATATGTAAAAGCCCATCCATTAAAAATTTATAATTAAAGGAAACTCCTATTGAATCTCCCTCCACTTTTGCGGCAAAACGTGATGTATTTTCACCAACGTCGTGGCTTGCAGAAAAAATTTCCAATTCCTGTTTTTCTTTACTAATTGAAACTTTTACTTCATTGACTTTACCTGAAAATAGAGAGGCGGTTTTAATCTGATTTAAAAACTCATCTCTTTTTAAAACAACGCTTGTTTTAAATGTGTGGGGGATAATATCTTGATAATTAGGATACTCCCCCTCAATTAATCGGGAAGTGATTTGAATTTGCGGATGCGCCACCTCTTTCATAGGCAATTCAAATAGTATCTGATTTGAAGAAAAAAATATCTTAACCGCACCCTCTTTATCTTCTAATATATTCATAATTTCCCTGGCTGATTTTTGAGGCAAAATAAAAGCATGCTCTTTTTTAACCGGCTCTTCTAAGTGAATGCTTTTTTCACCAAGCCTAAAACTATCAGTAGCCACAATCTTCATTTGATCTTTTAAAAAAGAAAAATAAATACCGGAAATTTCCGGCCTATTTTGGCTTTGTGAAGCAATATCAACAACCTGAAAAAGACCCTGATAGAGTTTTTTATTATCAATTTCTAAATATTCCCTATCTTTAAATTCTGGGATAATAGGAAACTCCTCAGGGTTATATCCTTGAATTTGCGTTTTAAAACTTCCACATTCAATGTATAAATTTTGCTCCCTAGCTTCCATAATAATTTTTTCGTTTGGTAAAGAAGAAATAAACATTGAAAGAAATTTTGCAGGAACAATCACTTTCCCTTTCTTTATAATTTTAACTAAAATCCACACCTTAGTTGCCAATTCTAAATCAGTAGAGGTAAGGCTTAAAAAATTATCATCCGTAGTTATTAGCACATTATTTAAAATCGGCAATGACAAATTTTTACCAACAATTCTTTCTATATGATTAAGATTTTTTTTTAAATTTTCTTTTAGTACTTCTATTTTCATGCGTAGTAATTTTCTAATTTTTTATTTAATTATTTATTGTTATAGTGGTGGGTGTTTTTAATTGTTTTTAATATATTTTTAATATTAAATTATATGTAAATTTTTAACGTATAATATGTTAGTAAGATAGTGGAAATAACTGGGTAGTAAAAAGTATAAATTATATACAGGTATATTATATTATATTATATCCAAGTTATTGGGTATCTTTTGCACAGTTAATCCATGGTTGTATGGTATGAGTTTTGCCTAATATTTACTTTTATAATTTTTATCCACTATACACTCGTTGTTTAATAATATTTAATTCTTCGGTTAACTTATTATTTATTTCACTTTCTTGGAGTATCTTTTTGTACGCATAAATTACCGTAGTATGGTCTTTGCCCCCAAATTTTCGTGCAATGGCTGGGAAGGAATATTTCAATTCCTCTCTTAGTAAAAACATAGCTATTTGGCGAGGTCTTACGATTTCTTTGCGTCTTGTGGGGTTAAAAAGGCTTTTTTCGTCTAAATTATAAAACTTAGAAACAATTTCAACTATTTTTTTATAGCTTGCCACATTAAAAGGGGAAAAAACAAAGTTTTTTAATAATCGTTTAGTAGTTTCTAAGTTAGGAATTGTGTTATTGGTTTTATAGTAAATTAATAAGCTGTTTAACGCACCCTCTAATTCTCTGATATTTTTTTTCACATTTGATGCAATATATTCAAGCACATCTTCTGGTAGTTTTAAGTTTTTTTCCTGCAGCTTTGTTTTAAGTATAGCAAGGCGTGTTTCGTAGTCTGGCAAGCTAATATCGGTGATCATTCCGCCCTCAAACCTTGATCGCAAACGTTCTTCCAGTTCTGGTATGGCGTTAGGTGGCCTATCGCTTGAAAGAATGATTTGTTTATTCTTTTCATATAAAGAATTGAAAGTATGAAAAAATTCTTCCTGGGTTTTATCTTTTCCCGCCAAAAATTGTATATCATCAATAATTAATACATCAATTGAGGATAAGCTTGCCTTAAAAACATCAATATTATGGTTTCTTATCCCTGAAACAATATTGGAAACAAACTTTTCAGATGATATATATTTTACCCGCTTTTTTTTAGGATTATCATTTATCTTATTGCCAATAGCTTGTATTAAATGCGTTTTTCCCAAACCCACCCCTCCATAAATAAATAATGGATTATAGGTATTTCCAATATTTTCCGATACCGACAAGCTTGCCGCGTAAGCTAGTTCATTAAATGATCCCACAACAAAGCTTTCAAAGGTGTATTTGGGGTTAAGATTGGTTTCTTTATTAACTTTAAACTCCTCAAATTTTAACTGTCCCACTTCTATTTTCTCACTTTCTTGAGTTTCTTTTACTTCTTTTTCTGTAAATTTCTTTAAGGCTTGCGGCTTAATAATAAACTCCAACTCTTTAATAGAGCTATTGAGTTCATGGATCGTTTTAAGGATGAGTTTGTAGTATTTATTTTTTAGCCATTCCTTAGAAAATGCGTTAGGAACCGAAATGGTTATTTTTTCATCTTCCTTTGAAATTATTTCAGTGTTTTGAAACCATGTTGCAAAATTTGCCTTAGAAATATGAAATTGCATTTGTGCCAACACTGATTGCCATAATTCGTTATTGTCCATAATTATAAATTACACGATCTTTAATAATTTAAAATAAAGTTTATAGATAAAACATTCCAGAATCGAACTTAAGACCTTGAAAATTTAGTGATATTGGTTATCTTGGACACAAAAAGTTTCTGAGGCGTATCGGTAGATACAGCTCGTAAACTTTTTGTTGAAAGGCAACCAAGAGCGTTAAATTAGCAGGTTCCTGGAGTCCGATTCTGGAATGTTTTATCTATATATCCCATTTTTTCTATTTATCAAGCGTTTGTCAAATTGAAAGAAAACGAAGCTACCTGTTATTAACCTGTGGATAACTTGTGGTAGATGTTTTATTGTAGACGCACAATAAAATTTTTACAAAACGATAAGTCAAAACTTTAAAACTCACCCATTTGACCAAAGGGCATTTTTATATTATACTAGCCATATTATATTAATTAAAAAAAATATACAAATATATGAAAATAACTGCGGTTATTCTTATATACTTTGAATTACGAAACTCCATATGAAGAAGAATTTTCGGGCTCTTTGCGGATAATTTTAGCGGTATGTGCGTAAAAATGTGTTAAACGTATGCGTGGCTACGTTTAAACATTTTTCCACCCATACCGCCAAAATTCTATCGCAAATAGTCTCGAGGAGTTTCGTAATTCAAAGTATATAATTAATCATGTGTGGGGAATAAGAAGTTGCTCGTTTGTGCTAGTACCTTCTTACTCCTTCCTCCTTCATAATTATGAGCTTTACCTATAATCCAAAGAAGAAAAAAAGGGCAAGAACCCACGGTTTTTTAAAGCGATCACAAACGAAAAACGGCAAGCAGGTGATTCAAAGAAGAAGGGCCAAGGGAAGGAAGAAATTATCGGTGTAATTTGTGGGGGTTTAGCGTCTAGGGGTTAGTTTCTAGTTAGTGGCGACACTCGTTTCACTAGACGCTAAACCCTAACCCCTAAACCCTAAAAAATGTGTTGCCCAAAATTCATAGGCTAACAAAAAAGAAAGATTTTGACCAGGTTTTTAAAAGGGGTGAAAGTGTAAAAAATGATTTTTTACTCTGTAAAATGTTAAAAAATCAATTACCAGAAAGCCGTTTTGGTTTTGTGGTCAGTAAAAAGGTTTCCATGAAGGCAACTATAAGAAATAAGGCAAAAAGAAGGTTGAGGGACGCAGTTTTTAGTGTGCTAAAAGAAATAAAAAAACCGGCGGATGTGATAATTATCGCTTTACCCAGTATTACTAAAAAAGAATTTTCAGACATCCAAGAAGTGATTATTATTATGTTTAAAAAGTTAAAACTAATATAACGCCCCGGTAGTAGAAATTTAGCAGCCCGCGCGAGGCTTGCGGGTCTCGCGCGGGAAACCCAAAGCCAAATTTCACTACAGGGCACCCCGTAGAGAATTTTGACTTCGTATTGATGATTAAATATCGAGAAGTGAAAAAAATAATTAAATTGATAATGTAAAATAATAATCGGAGAATTTACAAGGTTAAAGCGGTATTTAATCGTCAAAATTCTTCTACTGGGGTGTTTGGATTTATAGTAGATTTTTTCAATTTTTTTTTATACTTTCCGCTTTTTAATTCACTGGTTTTGATTTACGATTATCTGCCTGGACACGACTTTGGCGTGTCCATTATTATCCTTACCATCATCATACGGTGCATTATTTACCCGCTTTCGGTAAAGGCGCTTAAATCTCAAAAAGCTCTCCAGGCTCTTGCTCCCCAATTACAAGAACTTCAAAAAAAACATAAAGACGACAAAGAAAAACAAGCTAAAGAAACACTAGAACTTTATCGCAAGGAAAAAATTAACCCTTTTTCGGGCTTATTTTTAGCCTTTATACAGCTTCCCATATTAATTGCTCTTTATAATGTTTTTTGGAAAGGGTTAAAACCGGGGGAGCTTAGTCATTTATATTATTTTATACCAAATCCAGTTAGTATTAATGCGATATTTTTAGGATTTATAGATCTATCCAAGCCAAATTTAATATTTGCCGTTCTCGCTGGTGTTTTACAGTTTTTTCAGACAAAAATGTTGTTGCCCAGCCCAGTAAAGGGCCAACCAAAAAGCAATGACATGACGATGATGATGCAAAAACAAATGGTATATTTATTTCCCATTATAACGGTAATTATTCTTTTAAAACTGCCATCAGCATTGGGATTGTACTGGATAACAAGCGGAATATTCTCCATAGTCCAGCAATATATCATCCTTAAAAAGAAACCCGTCGCCTCTATTAAAATTGAAAGTAAGTCTAGTGAAAAATCTTAAAAAAAACTTAAATTACTATGGAAGAAAAAGAATTGGAAATCATTAAAAAGACCACCGAAGAATTATTAGAGAACATGACAATAAAGGCTTTTACGGTAGTCGTGGCACTATTGTTACCTAAAAAAGAGGAGTCTGGTGAAGCTTTAGGTGCCAAGGATTCTATTATTATTAATATTGCCATGGAAGACCCTCAAATGTTAATTGGCCAAAATGGCCAGACACTGTTTGAATTATCCCGTTTGCTAAGAATAATACTGCAAAAAAAATTAAAAAATGATTTTTATGTAGAATTAGATATTAATGACTATAAAAAAAATAAAGTTGAATATTTAAAAAACATGGCCAAAGATGCGGCCGACCAAGTATCTTTAACTAAAGAGAAAAAAATATTACCCCCAATGCCAAGCTACGAAAGGAGGGTTATTCATATGGAGCTTGCTCAAAGAAAAGATGTTATCGGCCAAAGCCAGGGGGAAGGATTTGAAAGATGTATTATTGTAAGCCCCGTTGTTTAAAACTTTGAATTACGAAATGCACTTTGAAAAGCAAATTTCGGGTCTTTTCCCCAAATTTCAGCTACAAATTTGCTATAATTTTTAGGCGGATGCGTTGCATAAGCCTAAAAATTCTACCTGTCTGCGTGTTGCGCACAGGCAGATCAATTCTCGCTCTGAAATTTGGGGAAAAGACCGCGAAAGCATTTCGTAATTCAAAGTTTAAAAAGTTTTTTATCACACAACCAACCAAAAACCCGCACAGTGCGGGTTTTTGGTTGTGGTAGTTATTGTGGAGTTATGGGGTAGATATACATTCCATCAATTATTGGGTCAAGGTCTCCATATATTCTTTTACCATTATCCAAAATTTGCCCAGAATATTTTAAAGCGTAAAAGTCATCTATAGTACTATCAAAACGTTGGCAGGTTTTATTAAATTTATCAGTGCCATCTTCATTTGCGCTATAAAGAAACACTGCGAAATTTCCTCTTATATCTACGGCTCCGGTACACGGATAGTAATTTGCACCCGTGGTACATGCACTAGGCCCTACGGGATTTGGTGCTGGATTTTGCGGTACTCCTTCCTTTTTTAGTAAATCATCCGGGCTTGGATATTTCCACTCTTCGTCTATTCGATACCTATCAACATTTACAAAATTCGGACCATCTAATCGTGAGCCATCTTCGTCCAAACCTCCATCTTCATAAAAACTGATTCCGTTTCCAGGAATTCCGTAACTTCCATTCTGATTTGGATTAGCAAGATTTATAATTCTTACAGATGCGACGTGCATGCCACAAGACGGCAAAGTTGTTTCGGCGGCCAGTCTAATGTTGGCGCCACCAATAGTATCGGCCAACCTGATGTTTGGTAGTGCGGTAAGGGGAGGGCTATTTACAACAGTAGTAGTGGGTTCTTTTTTACTCAATGCATTAATAATATTTGAAAGAATAGGGAGTTTTTCCAGTGCCGCCAAGCTGGCGCCCAGGGGATTGTTAGGTTTATAGTATGGAAGCTGGCCACCTCCAACCGTCAATGTTGCGGAAACAGGTAGGCTGGTGCCCCCCGGTCCACTACAGGCTATTGTGTAGGTATAAATTCCTGGGGTGTTAATTATGTCAGTGGACTGGCTTCCACTTGCAGGCTTGTTTCCAGACCAAGCACCTGTGGCATTACATGAGTTAGCATCCGTGCTTGCCCATGTAAGGCCTGCAGCATTACCAACTGGAATTGAAGGAGGGGAAACTGCAATGCTCGCTGTGGGCGGGAAAGTGGTAAGCTTTATTCCAAAATTTCTTGTGGTGATACTTGCTCCATTTAATATAACGGCTATAGGGTTCCCAAGGCCTGGTGCTGGCGGATTAGTAGTTAGTATATATCCATTTTGCAAGGTAATTCCCACAGTATATGGTCCATTTGGCCTATTAGTAAAAGTATAATTTCCATTTACATCAGTTAGTGTGGTGGCGGTTTGAGTACCGGAAAGCGTAATAAGGGCTCCTGAATAATTTATTTCACCAGGGGATTGTTGTGTTTTATTTCCATTGGTATCTATCCACACGTGACCGCTTATGGAACGCAAGATGCGGGTATTGATGATAGTGCAAGTTTTGGCGGCGCCTGCGGCAACGGTAACTGATTGCCCTAAAGCTGTGGGACACCCGGTGCCAGAGATTATCGTAGTGTAATCAGCAAGATTTAGACCTGGAGGCATGTCTTCGCTTATAATATGCGGAACCCCGGAAGATACCTCAAATTGGCCCGTATCTTCTCCACATCCAATACCAGTGCCCGTAGGAATAATATTACCATCAACTTCAAAATTAAATAAACCGGTATCGGCAGCTGGCACGCAAGCTTTTTTTAACGTCAATTTGCCGGGAATTTTGTAGGTATTGACAATATAGCAAGTTTTGGAAGTGCCTGAAGATACAAGAACATCGCCACTACTATTGCAGTTATTAGTAGTAGAAACACCGTTAATATTAACAGTCCCGGGGAAAGTTTCTGTATAATTGGGGTCGATTAGTTCATCTACGTTATAGGGGCCTGGAGGGAGTTGTTGTGGTATTCCTGAAGTGAACATATCTGAACCACCGTTTGCATCACTGACTACTAAGATAAAATCAAATTCATCCAAGCAATTAGGGCCAACGCATCCATTATTGTTAACTATTTTTTTAACGGTCAAAAATCCGGGTAACGGCAAATAGGTGTTAGTAATAGTACAAGTTTCAGTCATGTCGGAATTTAGAAAAACAATGCCATTAAAGCAATTACTACTCCAGGTAACTTGGTAATTAGGGTCTTCATCCTCACCAATTGCGTACTGGCCAGCGGGCAAAGCTATAGGGCTGGATTGGGCGGTGGTAAATGATAATGGCGTTAATGTTATTTGTTGTATTGTTTGATCTGCCAGTCTCTGTACGGTATAAGGAGTAAAGCTTCCGGCAATGGCAGTGCCGCCCCCAGTATTTACCACCACTTTTTTAACGATTAAACGGGCCGGTTTTAGGGTAAACGTAGCCGTCACATTCTTATCAGATGTTATATTAGATATTGTGCAGCTTCCTGTGCCAGGGCAATTTATACCTATTCCGCTCCAGCCGGTAAAATCTGATCCGGCACCTGGTGTCGCAGTAAGGACTATACCAGTTCCGCTTGTACGGGTTGTAGTGCAAGTAAAGCCACAATCAATATCCCCAATACCGCTTTTTACCGTCCCCGTACCTACTTTGTATACGTTGATATTAAAAATACCACTAGTGATAAAAGTATTAGTAATCGTACAGGTAGTTACTTGACCGCCAGTAAGAGTGATTTGACTATTAGCGTTTACTGTAACACCATTACTGCA
>MHPA01000005.1:26617-26911 GCA_001820255.1 Candidatus Staskawiczbacteria bacterium RIFCSPLOWO2_01_FULL_38_12b
GCATTGCCAAACAGATTGAGTATAGCCGGCAGGACCATTACTTTCAGACAAAGTGTAGGTTCCAGCTGGAACTGAACCTGTTACAGGTGTTGTGCCAGAGAGAATAGGGGCTCCACCCAACGACGCAGTTAGCGTCCAAGCAGTTGCCGAGGCCGTACCGCCACCAGTGTTAATAACCGATTTAACTAGGGTTAGCGTGGCGGTTGAAGGTGGTTGATAGACATTAGTAATCGTACAGGTAGTTACTTGACCGCCAGTAAGAGTGATTTGACTATTAGCGTTTACTGTAACACC
>MHPA01000005.1:26948-33604 GCA_001820255.1 Candidatus Staskawiczbacteria bacterium RIFCSPLOWO2_01_FULL_38_12b
CCAGTAACACCTGCATTGCCAGTTATTCCAGAAAGATTAGTGGGTCCAGTAGCCTTTAATGTCCAAGCGGTTAGATCAGCTGTGCCACCACTCACCGCTTTCTTTAAGGTTAGCTCGGCGGTATTAAACGTAGCTGTGACTGTCTTATTGCCATTCATAGTCACAATGCATGCTCCTGTACCAGAGCAACCTTCTCCGCTCCAGCCGGTAAAGATGGATACAGGAGTGGCGGTGAGGGTTACGATTTTTCCGCTTTGATAGACTGCGTTGCAGGTTGGTTCGCAGTCAATCCCCGCAAGATTACTTTTTACAAGTCCCAAATCAGCAGATTCTCCCGTTTTGATTACATTTAAGGTGAAGGTACCTGTAGCAGTGAGTTGAAATGTGGCCTCCACGTCCTGGTTAGCATTCATAGTTACGGCGCAATCCTCCGTGCCCGAGCAAGAACCGCTCCACGAAATAAAGACTGATCCGGGGGAAGGTATCGCTTTAAGTTTTACTAAAGATCCGTCTGAATAGTTTATTGAGGCTCCATTACAGGTTGGGGGGCAATCAAACGCCGGAGTAGTAGGAGGGATAGTTTCTACGGTTCCTACCCCGGTTCCTGCTTTAGTTACCTCCAAGGTAAAAGTGGTAGAATTAGGATTAAAAGCAGCCCTGACAGTCTTTGCGCCATTCATAGTTACAGTACACATTCGATTACTGCCTGAACATGCTCCACTCCACCCATCAAAGGTTGAACCAGGATATGGGTCAGCAAAAAGCTCTACCAAGATTGGAGGGGTTGAGTTTTGGTAACTTTCACTGCAATCAGAACCGCAACTAATTCCAGGGCTGCTATGTACAAGCCCCTGACCATTCCCATCTTTGAATACCGTCAAAGGAAATTCAGTGGGGTCAAATTGTGCAACAGCCGTTTTATTAGCATTCATAATTACCGTACACGATCCCGTACCGGAGCAACCAGCCCCTCCCTGTTGCCATCCGGCAAAAATGGAACCGGCGGCGGCGACAGGATCAAGCCTTACCGATGTTCCGTTTTCATAGCCCTCACTGCAGTCGCTTCCGCAACTGATTCCCGCAGGGTCGCTGGCTACGGTCCCTTGTCCGTTACCAATTCTGGCTGCGGTTAAGATGAAAGTGGCGAGATTAAATCTAGCTGTTACCGTTTTTTCGGCATCCATGGTTACGGTGCAATTTCCCATTAAACCAGTGCAGTCTCCGCTCCAGCCGGCAAAAATGGAACCGGCAGTGGCGGTAGGAGTGAGGGTTACTGTAGCTCCGCTTGGATAGATTTGGCTGACTCCACCACAACCCACGCCACAATTAATTTTTGGAGGATTTTCATTGCTTGTTACGGTTCCCGTTCCGTTACCCGTTTTGTTCGCATTTAGGAAAAAGTCGGATTCTGGAAGGCATTCTTCATCAAAACTGCAAATATCACCAGTTCCATTTACTGTACATTGGCTTGGATTTCCCGAATCACATCTGGTTTGCCCTGGAGTACAATCGGCATCACCATTAGCTATGTCACAAATCCCGCCAGACCCTGAAGTTGTACACTGATTGTTTTCATTACACCTGGTTTCTTGTTCGCATTCTGTATTAGAAGTGCAGTCTATTCCAGTACCATCGGGACTGCATACATTATTATCTAGGTCGCATTTTGAACCAGGTGGCGGTTGGCAGTCGGCGTCACCATTATCTATATCGCAAGGGTTGCCAAGTCCCTCTGTTGTACACTGATCATTTTCGTTGCACCAAGTTTTTCCAGGGGCGCATTCTTCATCAGAATTGCAAATTCCCCCATCGCCGTCTTCAGAACATTTATTATCAAAGGTACATTTGGTTATTGTAACATCACTACAAAAAGAAGAATCGGCTATATCAATGCATTCTCGTGTATCCGGCTCCAGATTTACATACGGGATAGAGCATTCTCCTGTTTGACTGGGACTGCTATTTAAGACAGTTCCATATTTTTTTTTATCCCCATTAATAATAAGCACTGATCCTATGCCACTCTCTTGAAATTCCAAGGGTATATCGCTTAAGTCTTGCGTTATAACATCGGTGCCATTTCCTTCTGGATTTTGATCGCAACCTGCTTCTTTAAAAAGATAAACCCCGGGCTCCGCAAGAGCTGTTTTATATGAGTCTATGCCGGCAAGGCTGGTTGTAATATTAGGATCAAAAAGGTTTGAAAGATCATTATTGAGCTTTACGCAGTTCATAATTTTTACATCTGCGTTAATATCTGTATCATTTACTTCTGTTTCATTTGGGTAAAGGTAAACAACACGACCCCCGTTATCTGGTTTGTATGAATCGCCCGGGTCACATACAACAAGAAGCCAAACTTCTTGTTGAGACAAGTCTGTTGTATCAAAGTCGTCCTCCAATGCCTCTTCAACATCGTATTCATCCTCTAATGCTTCCGAAAAATCATCTGCTTTTGCAATGTTAATTCCAAAGGGGTTGCTTGCCGAACCCCCTGGCGGTGTTCTGGTTAGTATATATTCTCCTGGTCGTATCGTTGGTGTCAGTCGTATGGTTTTTACGTTGACCAACGCGGGATTGATGGTTTGTAACAGTATCACGCAAAACATTAACAGCACTATTCCTAAAATAGTTCCAAAAATTCTTTCCCTTGCGTCTGACATAGCCGAAGGATTGCCGGCAGAGGTTAACAGGCGAATGCCGGCAATAACGATGGCAAAAACGCCCAAGACGCCGGCTACGGTTATGGCAAAGCCAAAAAAGTAGGTGATAAGATCGGGCAAGCACTTGGAACTATCGCCCCCGTTTTTGCAATTTCCTTCGGTTGAAGATATGGTCGGGAACCCGATGATTCTAGGATAATTTGTTTCCAGGGCAAAAGCCGTATGCGTTACGGTTAAAAACAGAAAAACCAGGGCAAAAAGAATGACAAATTTTTTAGATTTTTTAAATATATTTTTAATCATTTTCTAATCTAGTAATTGTAATATTTTACCATATCCGAAGATTTTATAAAATACTATACAAGTTATCCACATATTATGCAGCTTTTTTAGCTGGCGGCGCAGGTTTTTTAGAGGCATTTTCTGGTGTTGGTTTTTTCTCTGGCATTTTTAAGGTGTCTGAAGTACTCTGTTGTTCATCTTCTTCTTTTCCTGTGTTTTCTGCATTTTGCGGCTCTTGTGATTCTGAAGCACTTCCTCTAAAATGCAGCCAAACCGCCAAAATACCATTGCTTATTATGGGTCCCGCGAAAGGGATAAAACTTATTAAATCGCAAATAGGAGCCATTAATATGAGCGCAAAAAATCCCGATGGCGTAGTCATATCTCCCTTAAGTTCTTTTCCAACAAACACAATAGATGATGCTAAGATGGGCCCTACAATTGGTATTAAGTTTATTAAAAATTTAAAGCCTATTTTTTCTATTAACTTTTTTGCCCCTTTTTTTACTAACTTACCCGCCCCTTTTTCTGCCGCATTTTTTGTTTTGCCTTTTATTTGGTCAGCCATGCTATTTGATTTTATCCTCTTTCAACTTCCTCCGCGCCGCTTTAATTTTTTCAACTTCTCCTGGGCTGGTGGTGATGATCTGGTCTTCGGTATAGCTGGCTTTTACACTCATGTAGACATGTTTTTTGCCGGCAAAGAAAAGGCCTTCTCCCACGCTGGCTTCCAGGAGCAGTTGTTTTTCCTGTTCGGTCAAATTAAATACTTTTTGCACCACGTCAATGGTGGCAGTGGATTGTTTCAATAAAAGTTGCAGTGACGAGTTGGTGATAATGGCTTTGCCGTAACTTGACTTCATAAAATCTTCCACGTCCTGGGTAATGGTGGTGACTCCCAGCCAATACTTTCTGCCTCGTTTTACCAGGCTGAATAAAAACGAAGCGCCGTCTTCCGATTGCATCAGCCACCAGGCTTCGTCCACCACTAAAATTCTCTTTTTTACTTTTGTCCTGATGATGTTCCAAATGTATCGCATAACGATAAAAAGCGCCACAGGCCTTAGGGATTCCTCCATATCCCGTATGCCAAAGACGATGAAATTTTTATCCATGACAATATTGGTTTTTTGGTTAAAAAAACTGGAAAATGTTCCCTCGGTAAATTTTTTAAGGCGCCGCGCCAGTGATTCGGCTCCCGTCATGTTTTCTAAAATTTCCGCAAAGTCAGACATTAATGGTATATTTTCTTGCCATTTTTTCGGGTCGCTTTGCGCACTAATATCGCGCACTGCGTAAGTTTCAGCCAACGCTTGGTCTACAATACTGTCTTCCTCCGCCGTTAGACCTCCCAGCATGATTCTTAATAACCCCACCAGGTTAATGATGTTTGATCGTAAAATATCTTCCGGGTCGTCGTCTTGGGTGGGAATTGGCAAATCAAATGGATTGATATGGGTATCTGATGTCAGTGATATTTTAAAGAAATTCCCCCCTACGCCATCAGCCAAGAATTCATATTCGTTTTCCGGGTCAATTACAATAACATCCACCCCCCACATTAAGTAGCGCAGGATTTCCAGTTTTATGGCATAGGATTTTCCCGATCCCGATTTTGCAAATACCACCATGTTGGAATTTTCCAAAGTGAAGCGGTCAAAAAGCACCAGGGAATTATTGTGCCGGTTGACACCGTATAAAATCCCCTCATTAGAGCTTAAGTCAAAAGAAATAAAAGGAAAGGCGGTTGATAAGGGTTCAGTATCCATAGGTACATGAACCGAAAGCTGGTCCATTCCATAGGGAACCGACGAAATAAACCCTTCTTTTTGTTTAAATAGCGCCGGTTTTATGTAAATCAAACGCGATTCAAATATAGACCGCAGGGTAGTTTCGGTTTCTTTTATCAGTTCCAGTGAATTTTCATATACGGTAATGTATAATCCGAATCGGAACATTTTTTCCTGTGCCGTGATGATTTTATCCCGCAGAGTTTCAATATCTTGATAAGAAGTTTCCAACGCCGGGTCGCGGATTAACCCCTTTTCCTGCCGCTCCATTAATTCCGAAGATACCTGGGTGACTTTTCCACGCAATTTTTTTAAAATCAAACTGCTGTCAACGGGGTGGATAAAAAAAGAAATGTCCATGGGCACATTTAAATTAATGGCCGGGGAAAGCCAGCCAGTATTTAAGTACCTTGGGTAGGAGAAAATAAAAAACGTTTTGGCGAATTTTTCGCCCAGTTTTATGTAGTCTTGGGTGATGCCAATATAAGGAGGAGCAATAATATCCTGGATATTAATGGTTTCCTCTTGGAAGAGCTTATCACCCAGATCGGCGTCTTTTTTATTTCCAAAAAATGGCAGTTTCATAAATTATCCTACGAATTACGAATTTAAGCGAATTACGAATTTAAGCGAATTACGAATTTTGTGTTTTGGTTTTTTGGTCATTGCGAGGCCACAGCCGAAGCAATCTTATAACTCTAAATATAAATCCCTAAATTCTGAATTGATGCTTTTTATTAAATCAATTTTCTTTTTTCGTGAACCACCCTTAATTTGTTTTTCTCTTAGTATTGCATCTTCAATATCATTAAATTCTTCATAATACACCAATTTTGTAATACGATATTTTTCAGTAAATCCTTTAATTAGCTTTTCCTTGTGTTCATATACTCTTCTTTGAAGATTATTAGTAACTCCAGTATATAATACCGTGTTTGCGAGATTGGTCATTAAATATATATACCCTGGTTTTTTAAACATTTTAAAGTATTAGATTGCTTCGCTTTGCTCGCAATGACGGAAAAAAGTTGTAAATTTCAAATTCATTTCAGCAATTCCGGCATTATTTCCGGCGAGTATCCGATTTCCGCCTGGTCGGGATGGTGTATTGCCCAGAATAATTCAATTAATTCAGCGGTGGTTAGTAGTACACTGTCTAGTCCGCAGCGCTTTAATCCCAGCGCTAAAAATTCCATCCTCTGCCAAAGCTGGTTTTTGCATTTTTCAAAGTCTTCGTCATTCATTTTTTTATTTTTATCTCCCCCTTTGGTAAATAATTTTAACGGATTAAGTTGTCCGACTACGGCGCTGGCTCCGAATATGGCCGCAAGAGCATAGGGAACCACCACATAAAAGTTTTTTGTCATGACCGAATCCCCCTGGACCAGTTCTTTAATAAAATCTATGTAAGAAGCATTTTGTATTTTGAGCAATTCGTTAGTCTGTTTTTCTTGCAATTTTTTAAGGCTATCTAAGTATGGGGTGATATTTATCTTGCGGGATTGGACGACAATCTGGCAGGAAAAATCCAGCGAGTTTAAAAAGTTTTGGAACGCATAAATGATTACCGCTTGGTCTTCATCGGATTTTAACGCAAAATTGGCCGATGATACCATTAGTACTCCCCGGATATCGTTATTTTTTAAAATCAAAATACCTTCTCGGATATCCTGTATTTCTAAAAAACTTTGAGTCGATTGATCAGCCATAGGGGTAAATTTTTAATTTTGTAATTTTAAATTTTTAAATAATATTTTAATTTTCTAATTTTAAACTTAGCAACTTTGCGAAATTTTGGCAAAAATCAAAAATAATTCATGCGCTTCTTTCCATAATTCTCGGCAGTCAACTTTTTTATCAGCATTTGCCATCGCAATCATCCTTATCCAATGTTTTGTTTCATTGGCTTCTTTCTTGCATA
>MHPA01000005.1:33633-33986 GCA_001820255.1 Candidatus Staskawiczbacteria bacterium RIFCSPLOWO2_01_FULL_38_12b
TTGGCCTCCATATAATTAGCACCAATACTAGTGGCAGATCTTACTATTTGAGATATGAGAACCTTATTAATATCGTTTCTTGTAATTCCCTGCGCAAATCTAATAGTGGCCTCTCCAAATTTAGCAGTTCTTTCTTCCAGGTCATATTTCATTATTTTAAAATTAAAAAAATTTAAAATTACAAAATTAAAAATTATCGTTTCCTTAGCTCCACCATATTCTTTTTCTTGTTTAAACTGCTCGTATCTTTTGGAGCAAGGTCGGCAATGTCAGCTTGGGGGCGTTTTTTAATCATGACAGGATACGCCGATTCTTTTTTCTTCCAGGTGTAATTTTTCGATTGGGTTAAAAAA
>MHPA01000005.1:34063-35074 GCA_001820255.1 Candidatus Staskawiczbacteria bacterium RIFCSPLOWO2_01_FULL_38_12b
CACCAATACGGCAAGGACGGCAAAAAAGTAAAATGGCAAGGTATAGTAAAGTAACAGGCAAACAAGCCCGGTTCCAATGAGGATGAAAAATTGCCGGAAGGTTAAAAAAGAAATAATTTTTCCTTCGGATTCTATAAATTGCGGAGTTGAGTATTGAGCCACCCCAGTAGAAGAATTTTGACGATTAAATACCACCTTAATCTTATAAATTCTCCGGTTATTATTTTATATTTATTAGCTTTATTATACTTTCTATTTCCTCATATTTAATCAACGTAAGGTCAAAATTCTCTACGGGGCAAGTCGTAACGCAGCCCCGTAGAGAGCGAAGCTCTTCTACTGGGGTAGCCGTGTAGTGAAATTTGATTTATTTTTTAACATTTTACTTCAGTAAAATGGCTATCAAATTTCTACTACTGCGGCACTTTTCAAAAAATCCCTTAGTCGCAATTTCAAAAACCTGCCTCCCTGGGTTGTCTTTAAGTAATCCTCTCTTCTTTTTGCATCATGTTCATTATAGCACCCTTCAACATAAATATATTTAAATGGTGTTCGTGATTTCGTTGAAAAATTCGTTTTGGCATTATGTTGTTTTAATCTTGTTGTTGTTAAATCTTTTGTGTAACCAATATAAAACCCTTTATCTTTTTCGCTTTGTAAAACATATATATAATGCCAATTTGAAAATCTGCTATGGGCTATGGGTAACTATTCACCTTTTTCCAGTGATGAGCCTAAATCTTGGAAATTTCAGTGCTTTTTTGAGCCTATTCTGGAAAAAGGTGAATATTTGGGCTATGGCTATTGACAACGTCCCTTGATTTACTATAATGAGCTTGTATCAGACGGCGTCACATTCTGTGATCAGAACCAGAAACAGCATTTTCAATTTTGGAAGTGCTGTTTTTTTATGTTACAATTTATTTGCGGAGGCATTGGAGGTTGACGCCGGATGGATCCGGCCGTCGTCTGATACACGAACGGTTCCGCATTGCGGAATGTGGTTCGATC
>MHPA01000006.1:0-11602 GCA_001820255.1 Candidatus Staskawiczbacteria bacterium RIFCSPLOWO2_01_FULL_38_12b
CCTCGCTTTGCTCGGGCTCGACTTTAACGAGGATTTTGAACGGGTTTTTGAAATCTAACAACAATTTCTGCCCCGTCAAACGAAAGTTCGGTTTGCCAAAGGCAAACATAAATTTGAAAAATTTATTAACCAATCTTTTATAACATGACAAACGAAAATCAAAGCAAAAAGTTTTTCATTTACGCCCGCAAATCAACGGACAGCGAAGACAGGCAAATTCGCAGTATTGCTGACCAATTGGCTGAATTGAGGGAGTTAGCCAAAAAAGAGAATATTGATATTGTTGATACTTTGGTAGAAAAGCAAACTGCGAAAAAGCCCGGACGGCCTGTCTTTGCTGAAATGTTGAAAAGAATTGAAGCGGGCGAAGCAATGGGAATTTTAGCGTGGCATCCCGACAGATTAGCAAGAAATTCCGTTGATGGCGGGCAAATCATTTACCTCGTTGATACCGGAATTATCCAAGAGCTAAAATTCCCAACTTTTTGGTTTGATCCGACACCACAGGGAAAATTTATGCTTTCAATCGCTTTCGGGCAGTCAAAATACTACATTGATAATCTTTCGGAAAATATCAAAAGAGGACACAGGCAAAAATTGAAAAACGGGTTATGGCCTCAAATGGCTCCGCTCGGTTATCTCAATAACAAAGAAACAAAACAAATCTATGTGGATAAAGACAAAGCCCCTCTCATCAAAAAGGCATTTGAGGCATACGCAAGCGGAAAATATACGCTGAAAGAAACCCGAAAGATTATCAATGATCTTGGCTTAATAGGGCGACGAGGTTCATTGCTTTCTGTTTCCAATTATCAATATCTTTTACAAAATCCTTTTTACTACGGATTGATAAGGTATAACGGCGAATATTTTGAAGGAAAGCAAGAACCGATTATTGCAAAGAAACTTTTTGACGAAGTGCAAGAAGTAATGAAACGAAAAAGCAAACCGCAGAAAGTGGACGAGATGAAATTTTTTCTTTACAGAGGATTTTTCCATTGTGGCGAATGTGGTTTTACCATAACGGCAGATAGAAAAATTAAACCAAGTGGCAAGCAGTATGTTTATTACTATTGCACCAAAAAGAATCCAAACCACATTTGCTTACAAAATGTTTTTACGAGAGAAGAAAAAATTTCATCTCAAATTAACGAAACAATTCAAAAAGTTTCTTTGCCTGATGATTGGGCTGGTAAAATGCTAAATGAATTGGAAAATAAGAAAAATGAGGCAGTCCAATCATCTCGCTTTTTTGCTCAAAAATTTCGAAACGAAATAAAAGTGATTGACGAGAAGTTGGAAAAACTAATGAACGCTTATCTTGAAAACGCCTTAAATCTTGCTGAATACCGAGAAGCAAAAAACAAACTCGTCAATCAAAAACAACTTTTGAAAGATAAACTGACGACTTTTGAGCAAAAAAGTAATAATCGGTTCGAACTCGTCGCAAAATTCATAAATACCGTAAAACAAGCCGAGATTACCGCTTTACAAGAAAATCCCGAACAGGGTCGGGATTTTCTAAAAAAGATTGGTTCGAACTTTCGTTTGACGGGGCAGAAATTGTTGTTAGATTTCAAAAACCCGTTCAAAATCCTCGTTAAAGTCGAGCCCGAGCAAAGCGAGGGCGAGGCAATAGTCGTCCAAAATCCGAATTCTGAAAATTGGCGGAGAGGGTGGGATTCGAACCCACGAGACCCTTTCGAGTCACAGCTTTCCAAGCTGTTCCATTAAGCCGCTTTGGTACCTCTCCAATTTTTTATTTGCTCATTATCGCCGCGTAATTAAAACCATAAAAATAATCATTAAAATCTTTATCTGAAAATCCGTAAGTTTCTTCTCCGGTAAAATAATCAACCAACACTTCTCGCAATACGCACAGTTCTTTTAATTTCCCTATTCTATTTTTCTTATCTTCTATCGTTAAATCAAGAAGCTCTATCCCCCTTTCAAAAGAAGCATTGCTTTTTTGGAGGTCTTTTTTCTTCCAAGTTATCGTTCTTCCAATTTCAGCTCCAATATTTGCCATTTGATAAAAAAATGACAAGCTTTGCCATTTTTCTTTGGTTAAATCTTGATGCAATAAACTCATTTTATTATTATGTTGTTTACAATTTCAATTATCCTTTCCCTAATTTTTTCATCTTCAACATATCTTGATTTATTTCCCATGCCCGGCTTTAAATTCATCATTGAATCAAATTCAATAAAATCTTCTCCAGTTTTATCGGGATGAAAATTTATTCCCCACAAACTTTTCGGCTCTGAATTTACTTCTTTAATCACCATGAATTACGAAATGGACATTTTAAACAGTTTTTCTTGTCTTTTCTTCAATTTTTGGCTATAAATCTGCTATAATTTTTTCCCGTAGCCGTAGGCTACGATAAAAAATTCTATCAAATTTATATCTCAAAAGTTGAAGAAAATCCAAAGAAACCATTTCGTAATTCACGGTTAATCAAAAACTCAAGCAAATCCGAGTGCATCGGCGCATCAACTGCCATAACCCCTTTTTCAATATCAACCATCGCTTTCACCAAATTCCCGTGCATATTTTGTGCCATTTCTTTTAATTCGGCAATTTCAATTTTTTCTTTTACAATTTTCATGTCTTAGAAACCGTCTAACAAGTCCACATTTGGTCTATATTTCTGATTTTCGGCTGCAAATTCGCTATAATTTCTCGGCTTGCACTCTGTGCAAACCTCCAAATTCTATCAAATTTTCGCTCGAAAATCAGAAATATATCCTCAAAAGCGACTTATTAGACGGTTTCTTATATTTTAAATTGAAAAATAAGTAGATAAAATAATAAAGCAACGATAATCCTATACACTCCAAACCAAATAAACGAATGGTTTTTTATGTAGTTAATAAACCATGTAACGGCGGCCATGGCTACTACAAAAGATACCATAAAACCCAAGATTAATACATATATTTGGTTACCCGAAAAACTGGCTCCATTTTTTAATAAATCATACCCGGTGGCCGCGGCCATGGTGGGAATGGCCAGTAAAAAAGAAAACTCCACAATGGCTTCGCGGCTGATTCCCATGGCCAGCCCTCCCACAATCGTGGCGCCGGATCGCGAAACCCCCGGAATAATCGCCAAAGCTTGCCAAACTCCGATTAAAAAAGATTTTTTGTAACTTATTTCACTGTTCCCCAAAAAAGTGCGGCCGTTTATTTTTGGGGTAGATTTTACTTTCTTGTACCACACTTCAAAAATAATCAAAATAACTCCGCCCAAAAATAAGCTCCACAATACAATAGTGGAGCTTGAAAGCAAATAGTTTTTAAGTACTTTATAGAGTAAAAATCCAATGACCGCCGTTGGTAAAAAAGCCACCAACACTTTTTTCCAAGTTTCTTTATTTTTCCAAAGTTTTTTCCAATATAATACTACCACCGCCAGAATGGCGCCAAACTGGATGGCGATTTCAAAACTTTTTAAAAAATCAGAATCAGCAATGCCCAAAAGCTTGCTGGTTAATATCAAATGCCCCGTGGAAGAAATGGGTAAAAATTCGGTTACACCTTCAACTATTCCTAAAATTAAAGCCTGGATTGCCGTCATGATGTTAAAAGTTGATGTTACAGACTACGTCGGCAGACCCATAGCTATAGACATCACATCCGATACCTGGACTTAAGGTCTAGTAAATTTGGTAATATTGGCTGTCTTGGAAGCGAAAACTTTGTAAGGCGTATCCGTAGATATGGCTTACAAAGTTTTCGCTAAAAGACAGTCAAGATTGGCAAATTGGCAGAGCTTGGAGTCCAGGTATCGGGTGTGATGTCTATAAGGGTCTGCCGATGCTACCACATGTTAAGCTATATTTTCTTATTCTTGCCAAGATCCCATCCGGTTTTAACGGACTCGGCCGATCCATCTGGATTTTGTGATTTATATTCAAATTCAATCTTGGAAAAGTTTAAGCTGATTTGGTCGGTAGGAACTATTCCTGTTCCGTCTCCGGCAATCTGGTATGAGCTGACCATCACATCAGTTAACGTAATTACCAGGTATTCTTGTGGTCGGTCATTTTCCATTTTGCGAGCCACCAATGTAGCTTTTTTAAAATGCTCTCCGGTTGCAACCGCCAGCATTAATTTTGGTGAAGCCTTGGATGTGTCCATGGTAAAATGGAAATCCTGCATGCTAACCTTGCCAGCGCCTCCTCCGCCGCCACCGCGAGTGCTAACTTGCGATTCACCCCAGCTCCATGAATTAAGCTCAATTTCACCTTGATGCCCTTGATCCGTAGATTCTCCGTCTATGCCTTCTATTTCTAAGTAATAATCAGCGGCTGCTGCGTTTGCCATAGAAACCGAATGATTTAAAAAAGGCAAACCTGCCTGTGCGCCAACATAACTAATTCCCAAGAGCATTAATGTTCCCAGGGTAATAACATATTTTTTGTTGATCATAATATTGTTTTTTATTTTAATTTTTTTATTTTTCGGTTGGCCGACTCGGCCCTGGGGGCCCGAACCAATTTCTATAGTATCAAGCTTACGATGTATTACGTATTAACTTTGAACGATCAAATACTCTATCTATAAATGGAGTGATTTCCTATTTTATGAAAAATTATAGTCTTTTCGTTCTTTAGCTCAAAAACTATCCTGTAGTGGTAATCTACGGAAAACGACCAAAACTCACCAAGTTTTCCATTTAATTTATGAGTTTTTAATAGACCTGTTGCGAAATAAGAATCTACTGCAAATTCCACATTTTTGCCCAAAATTTGCAATAATTTCTCAATGTAGCGAAGCTAAATCTCAAAATTCTACCTGTCTGCGTTTCGCGCACAGGCAGATCAAATTTTCGGCTAAAAATCTGAAATTTTCGTTGCGATTCTTATTTCGCAACAGGTCTAATCTTTTATCAAAAGGGTTTTTACGAAAAATAATTTCCCTATTCTCTGCCTTATCCTTAGTAGCTTCTGGTAAACTATCATAATTCCTTAAAAAATTGGGAGAAAAAATTATTTGCATCAAAAAGTTACCTTAAATCTTTTAGCGAACGGAGAGTTTTTCCCTTTCCTTGCCTGATTTCTTCCTGACTTTTTTTAAGCTCTCCAAGCACCTCTTCTTCTTCGATTCTATTGCGAATAAGGTCGCGCAAAAATTCGCTTTTAGTGGAATATTTTCCCTTTTTTACCAGAGAATCCACCTTTTGACTCAGTTCCTTTGGCAATGAAATATTTATAATTGATCGCATAATATTATTTTTTTGATTGTAATACATTATATTACATTCAATGTAGTAAATGCAAAAAATATGTCAATACTTTCTTTAAACCTGCATATCTTTTAAAGCGCGGATCCTGTCCTCAATGGGCGGATGGGTTTGGAAAAGTTTTACAAACCAGTTTTGGTTCTGTTTTTCATTAAATGGAGAATCAATATAAAGATGAGCTGATGCGGGATTGGCGACTTTCATAGGAGTAACATCGTCTGAAATTTTTTGCAGTGCGCTGGCTAAACCATCGGGATAGCGGGTTAACAGTGCGCCATCGGCATCAGCCAAAAATTCGCGCTTTCTGGAAATGGCAAGCTTAATTAATGTGGCGGCAATGGGCGCCAAAATAGCGGCAATCAATCCAAGCACCATTAATAATGCCCCCGCTTTATTATCGTCCGAACTGCGCCCTCGTCCCCCAAAAAAACTGATGCGCAAAAAGAAATTTGCCAGTAATGAAATAATTCCTGCCAACACCACCACGACGGTACCAAGCAACATGTCTTTATTTCCGATATGGCTTAATTCGTGAGCGATTACGCCCTCTAATTCCATTTTATCTAATCTGTCCAACAACCCGCAGGTTACTGCCACCACAGCATGATTTTTATTACGCCCCGTGGCAAAGGCATTGAGTTGAGATTCGTTAATGATATAAATTTTTGGCAGAGGAAGACCTGCCGTAATACATAAATTTTCTACAACCCTGTATAATTCCGGATTATCTTTTTTTTCAATTAATGTGGCGCGCGCCATAGACAACACTAATTTATCAGACCACCAATAACTGCCAAAACTCATGGCAATGCTTAAAAAAACCGCGACATAAAGTATTGCATCGGATTGCAAAGCTTGCGAAAAAATCCAGCCGACGGCAATCACAAACACCAAAAACCCAGTTACTAAAAACCAGGTTTTGCGAGTGTTGGAATCGGCTTGAGTGTAAATGCTTGCCATGTTTTTCTAATTTTTAAATTTTTAATTTTGTAATTTTATAAATAATTCTTTAATAACTAAAATTTTAAACACGCAGTGTTTTGAAACTAGAAACTTTAAACATTATTTAAAAATTAAAAATTGGAAATTAAAAATTCACTTTCACCGGTTCTCGCTCTGCTTCATTCGCAGTTTGGAATAATTCCATGATTTTAAAACCAAAACTGCCGGCAATCATGTTAGCCGGAAAACTTTCAACTTTAATATTGAGGTCACGAACATTAGTGTTGTAAAATCTGCGGGCGGCTTGGATTTTATCTTCGGTGTCAGTAAGTTCTCTTTGCAACTCCAAAAAATTTACCGAGGCTTTTAATTCCGGATAATTTTCCGAAACCGCAAACAAACTTTTTAAGGTACCTGATAGCATATTTTCCGCTTCGCCTTTGGCTCCTACGCCCTGGGCAGACATAGCGGCGGTTCTTGCCTTGGTTACATTTTCAAATAATTCTTTCTCGTGCGTAGCATACCCTTTAACCGTTTCCACTAAATTGGGAATCAAATCATAGCGCCTTTTTAACTGCACATCAATGTCGGCCCACGCTTCTTTGGCCCGGTTTTTTAAGGTTACCAAACCGTTAAATATGGCAATAACCCACAAAACTACCGCTCCTACCGCGACTAAAATAATGATGACTATTGGTGACATTGTTTGAAAATCCCAATTCCCAAACCCCAATTCCCAATCAAATCCTAAATTACTAAATTCCAAAACGTGTTTGGCTATTTAATTGTTCGGGTTTTCATTGGTCATTGGACATTGGTCATTGGGGTTTTTAGTTACTACTTTGGCAATTCCTCAATTAAACTATTAATATGCGGATGCTGGACCACAAATTTATAGTTTAGCAATTTTAACACCATTAAAAAATCTTCCAGTTCTTCACGAAACTTTTGGGGTCCCGCAAACACTTCCCATAACTGCACTATCATATTTTTAGTATAGTGGTGCAAAATTTCGTAATCGGCTTTTCTGGTCAAATAAATGATAATCTGCTTAAACTCGCCCCGATCCAGCCAAACGCCCTGGCAATGTTTGCAAAAATCAATTTTTACTTTTGCGTCATCGTAATGGATTTCAATAAAAGGAACTTGGCATACCGGACACCGTTTATTAATTTTTAACACTTCAAACCTCCCCTTGTCCCGCCAAATGTCAAAATCTACCCAGTTTAATTGTTTGTCTTTATCGTCTTTTGCATAGCGCAATTCATCTTTATCAAACCAAACTCCCAAACACTCGGGACAATAGTCAACTTCAACATCGTGGAACAACGCTTTTTGCATCGGCTCTTGGTGATTATTGGGACAGTTCATAACGAAATTATTCTAATTATTCTAATTGCTCTAATTACTCTAAATAATTTCTAATGTCTAATTTCTAAACTTTTTGACATTAGGATTTAGGACTTAATTAGGTCAATTAGTATAATTAGGTTAATTAGAATAATTCATTTTCATACTTCCATTCTATCTAAAAATAAAGTAAAAAACAAGGATAAAAAAAGCTCCGTGATTTCTCGGCGGAGCAGGGGCGAAAAAGACGTTAATCGCCTTTTAGCTTTAAGCCTCGTTCGGACAACTTCGCTCGCACTTCTTTAAGCATGGTTGGGCCGAAATTTTTTTGCGCCAAAAGCTCTTGAGCAGTTTTTTCAACCAAATCGCCGATGGTTTCAACCCCTGAGCGATTTATGCATTTTCTTGCCCGAACTGATAAGTTAAGTTCCCAATATGAAAAGCCGAGCCATCGTTCTCTTTCCCGATCTTCGGCGGTCATTTCCTCGGCGATTGGTTCTTCAAGGAGTACCATATCCTCTTGTGGCTCTTCAGTCTCTTCAACCTCTTGGGTGGTCAAAGAAACATCGTCATAGAATTCCGTAGCTTCTTTGAGGGATGGGTAAACGAATTGAAGTGAATCATCCTCAAAAATAACTATGGCATCTGAGTTTTTTACAACAGTTACCTTCCCCTCAATCTTAATAAGATTCTTAGCGAAAGCATTTCCCAAACATCCAAAACCATTACGCAAAAGTTCTAGCATTTCATCTAATTTTCCTTGAAGAATCTTGTGAACCTTTGCGGGGTTTAATTTCCCGCTAATGGTGATTTTCAACATTCCCATTTCTCCTAAAAAAGTTTGAAAAGAACTGGCTATGGATTATTATCCTAAATCATAACTTAAAAAATGTCAATAAAAAAGTCCGGCACAAATGCGAGACTTTTAGCGCCTAACCAAGGAGTTTTTCTAAAAATTGAGTATAGGACTCAACCGTCGTGACATGGGGCAAAACCTGGTCAAACACTTCGGGTTCTTGGCGATTGCCGCCAAAAAGATACAAATTTGGAATACCCGCTTGGTGCAGATAATGCAAAATCTCTTTTCTGTCGTCAATAAAATGAGTCACTCCAAAGTTTTTGCAAATTCTGGCTTTCTCCATTCTCTTCCGGCAAAAGTACACATTCTCAAACCTGATGCCGGTAATGTTGTAAAAATCATGGCTATTAAGCCACCAGAGCATCAGTCTTTCCATGCTTTCACCGGCATGGGAAACGATAAAAATCTTTTCCCCGAATTTTTCTTCTTTCAGTCTTTTTAGCGCTTCAAACACTCCGGGCACCGGATGGAAAACGCCAAAATTATCAGGGCTATAGCTTATAATAACCCCACCAATGTCAATGCCCAACACTTCGCTAGCCACGATATTCTCCTTTCAAGGAGCTAAGACACCTGCCGCTTTTTACGA
Source organism: Candidatus Staskawiczbacteria bacterium RIFCSPLOWO2_01_FULL_38_12b (assembly GCA_001820255.1). Taxonomy (GTDB): domain Bacteria; phylum Patescibacteriota; class Minisyncoccia; order Minisyncoccales; family Staskawiczbacteraceae; genus VGLO01. Next base: position 8,992 of record MHPA01000006.1, read on the forward strand.
ACCGAGTTTTTATTTAAACCCATGCATTTTCTCAACCTATCACTAAGTTCCTTAAAATTGATATCATCAGAGTAATCTACCCTGAATTCCCCTGTTGCCGCTGACCAAGCAAAGCTGACGCCCGGCACATTTTTGAGGGCGGAATTTATCTGACTTTCCACGTCACTGACATTTTCCCCTTTACGAGGAGTTACAATGATTGTGAGCAACGCCATAACTTTTCTCCTTTCAAAGAACAAGGTCTAAAACACAAAACCTAGCATACCAAAAAACCTCCCTTTTTTCAAGGGAGGTTTTTTGTCTTTTAGAAATTAGCGATTGGTAATTCAAAGATTAATAATCTTCTCCTCCCATCATTGGAGGCATTCCACCTCCCATACCACCCATTCCGCCACGGGAATTTTCATCTTTTTTTGGTAATTCGGCTACGACGGCTTCGGTAGTCAAAAGCATGCTGGCGGCAGATACCGCATTTTCCAGTGCGGTCCTTACCACTTTAGTAGGATCCACTACTCCGGCTAAAATCAAATCTTCATACACCATCGTTTGGGCATTAAATCCAAAGTTGCCCGTTGATTCTTTCACCTTTTGTACCACCACCGCCCCATCAATTCCGGCGTTTTGTGAAATTTGCCTAATAGGCTCTTCCAGCGCACGTTTTAAAATATTAATGCCGGTTTGTTCATCACCTTCTGCTAAAACATTTTCTAAGGATTGCAGAGCTCTTAATAAAGCCACGCCTCCGCCAGGAACTATCCCTTCTTCAACGGCGGCCCTGGTAGCATGCAAGGCGTCTTCCAATTTATGCTGTTTGGCTTTTTGTTCTACTTCAGTGGCGGCTCCCACTTTCAATACTCCAACTCCGCCGGCTAATTTTGCCAGGCGTTCCTGGAATTTTTCTTTATCAAAACTGGAAGTTGCGTTTTCAATTTCTTTTCTGATTTGTAAAATCCTGTTTTCAATCTGCGTTTTATCTCCCTTGCCTTCCACAATCGTGGTGTTTTCTTTGGCAGAAATAATTCTTCTGGCGTGGCCCAACATGTCTAATTCGGCATTTTCCAATTTCATGCCGATCTCCTCGGAAATAACCTTGGCTCCCGTTACGCAAGCAATATCTTCCAGCATTTCTTTTTTACGATCGCCAAAGCCGGGAGATTTTATGGCCAAAGCGGTAAAAATGCCTCGCAAACGATTTACAATTAATGTAGTTAATGCATCCCCATCTATATCATCGGCGATAATCACCAATTCTTTTTTACCGGTTTTTATTATTTTTTCCAGCAACGGCAAGATTTCCTGCAGTGAGCTGATTTTTTTATCGGTAATTAAAATATAAGGGTCTTCCAATACCGCTTCCATTTTTTCGGGATTAGAAACCATGTAAGGTGAAATGTATCCACGGTCAAACTGCAATCCTTTAACAATTTCTTTTGACAAACCAAATGTTTTTGATTCTTCCACGGTAATGACCCCGTCTTTGCCAACTTCCTCCATAACTTCTGCGATTAAATCTCCCATTTCTTTATCTTGGGCTGAAATAGTGGCAACCTGGGCAATTTCTTCGCGAGTACTGATGGTTTTTGACATTTCTTTTAACGCTAAAACGATAGCATCTTTTCCTTTTACAATACCTTTTCGCAAAGCCAAAGGATTGGCTCCAGCCGCCACGTTTTTTAAGCCTTCCGTAGCAATCGCTTGGGTTAACACCACCGAAGCGGTAGTGCCGTCACCGGCAATTTCGTTGGTTTTTTCAGCGACTTCTTTGATAATTGAAGCGCCGATATTTTCCATAACGTCTTCCAATTCAATTTCTTTGGCAATGGAAACACCATCATTGGTAATGGTCGGGCTTCCAAAACCCGATCCCAAAACCACGTTTCTGCCCTTTGGGCCCATGGTAACTTTTACCGCATTGGCGACTTTGTCTAAGCCACTTTTTAGCGCTTTTCTCGCATCTTCTTTAAATTTTATTTGCTTTGGCATAAAACTTTATCAACGAATTTACGAATTTCGTTTCGAATTTACGAATGCGGTGAACGACTATCGTCCGTTATTCGTAAATTCGTAAGGGATTCGTTATTCGTTGATTAATCAATGATTGCTAAGATGTCATCTTCGCGTGCAATTAAATACTCTTTCCCTTCCAGCTTTATTTCGGAGGGGCCATATTTGGTAAACAGCACTTTTTGTCCGGCTTTTACCGAAACCGGAACGATTTTTCCGTCATCGGTTTTCTTGCCATCGCCCACGGCAATTACCATGCCTTGTTCAGGTTTTTCTTTTTGTGCGGTGTCGGGTAAAAAAATCCCCGACTTGGTTTTTTCTTCTTCTTTAATAGGCTCTATTAAAATGTGATCCGAAAGAGGTTTGATATTCATGAAACATGAAACATGAAACATGAAACAAAAAAGCAAACGGCGGTTTTGTTATGTGTTCTATGTTATGTGTTATGTGAGTTAGATATTATAATTTAAGAGATTTTACAACCAATGTCAATAGTTCTATTTCAAATACTTTCCGGTGTAGCTTTTTTTATTTTTAATAATTTCTGCGGGAGTCCCTTCTGCAATAATTTGCCCGCCAGCCGCGCCGCCTTCGGGACCCAAATCAA
>MHPA01000006.1:11609-32348 GCA_001820255.1 Candidatus Staskawiczbacteria bacterium RIFCSPLOWO2_01_FULL_38_12b
ATCAACGCAGCCGATAAAATCGATATTGTGTTCTATGGTCAAAACCGTGTTTCCCCTATCAACTAAATTCCGCAAAACCGAAACCAGTTTTTTAATATCTTCAAAATGCAAACCGGTAGTGGGTTCATCTAAAATGTATAACGTTTTTCCGGTGTCGCGGCGTGAAAGTTCCGTTGCCAATTTTATGCGCTGTGCTTCCCCTCCCGACAAAGACGTTGCGGCCTGACCTAACTCAACATACGAAAGCCCCACTTCTTTTAAGGTTTTCATTTTATCGTATGCCCCTGGGATGTTTTTAAAAAATTCTCCAGCTTCTTCAATGGTCATCTTTAACACATCAGCGATGTTTTTTTCTTTATAGGTAATTTCCAGCACTTCTTTACTGTAGCGTTTGCCACGGCATTCCTCGCATTCAACATAAATATCGGGTAGAAAATACATTTCCACTTTTTTGGTTCCCTGGCCTTCGCATGATTCGCACCGTCCGCCTTTGACATTAAAACTGAACCGGCCGGCCGAATAGCCGCGAATTCTGGCCTCTTTGGTTTGGGTAAATAAATCACGGATGAAAGAAAACGCCCCAGTGTAAGTTACGGGGTTTGACCTTGGAGTCCGCCCAATGGGCGACTGATCAACCAAGACCACTTTATTGATATGCTCTGCGCCTAAAATTTCTTTATGTAATCCGGGTTCATCTTTTGCGCGGTAAAATTGTTTTAATAATGCGCGCGCTAAAATATCATTTACCAGCGAAGATTTTCCACTGCCAGAAACTCCCGTCACGCAGATGAATTTTCCCAAAGGAAAAGCCACATCAATATTTTTTAAGTTGTGCTCTGTGGCACCTTTTACGGTTAAAAATTTTGAATTTTGAGATTTTAATTTTGAATTTATTTGGGATTTGGGATTTATGGTTTGGGGTTTTGGCATATCAAAAACTTTTTTTCTTCCCGACAAGTACTCTCCTGTAAGGCATTTGGACTTTAAAATTTGTTTTGGCGTTCCTTCAAATACCACTTTGCCTCCATGTTTTCCGGCACCCGGCCCGATATCAATAATCCAGTCTGAAGCCATCATGGTTTGGGAATCATGCTCAACCACAATCACCGTATTTCCCAAATCGCGCAGTTGCAATAGTGTGGCAATCAATCGATGCTGGTCGCGGGCGTGCAAACCAATAGACGGCTCGTCTAAAATGTACAATACTCCGGATAACTTTGATCCGATTTGCGTAGCCAATCTAATGCGCTGCTCTTCTCCGCCCGATAATGTGCCCGCTTTTCTATCTAAATTCAAATAATTCAACCCCACGTCAATTAAAAATTGCGTACGGTCAATAATTTCTTTTATAATCGGCTGGCTGATTTTTGTATCATTGGCGCCCAGTTTTTTTTGTAGGCCGGCAAAAAAGTCTTGCAGGGCGTCAACCGGCATTTGTACAATTTCATTAATCGGCCTATCTCCCACCGTTACCGCCAGTACTTCAGGCTTTAAACGCTTGCCCAAACAGGTGGGGCATTGGCGAATCACCATATACTGGTCAATTTCCTGGCGCGTCCAATCGGAATCGGTTTCATGATACCTTCTTTCCAAATTTTCCACGACGCCTTCAAAACCCGTATTGCCTGTGGTGAGCGAAGTCGAACCATCGCCATGCAAAATAATATCAATGATTTTTGGAGGCAAATTTTTTACCGGTTCATTTAAAGAAAAGTGGTGCTTTTGGGCTACTTCTTCCAATTTCCAATTAAACCAACCCTGCCGGCCAACTTTATGGCTGGCCGAAGACCAGGCGCGAATGGCGCCCTCGGCAATGCTTAAATTTTTATTGGGAATTACTAATTCGGGAGAAACTTCCAGTTTTTCACCAAGACCCGTACAATCCGGACAGGCGCCGTAAGGATTATTAAACGAAAACATACGGGGCTCCAGTTCCGCTAAGGAAATGCCACAATCCTCGCAGGCAAAATGCTCGCTAAAAATTAAATCTTTATTTTTATTACTAATAATCACAATTCCCTTTCCTAATTTCAATGCCGTTTCCAAAGAGTCAACTAATCGTGACCTATCCAAATCCTTATTCCCTTCGGCTCCGCTCAGGGCAGGCAATATCAATCGATCAACCACCGCATCAATGCTATGCTTTTTATTTTTATCCATCTGCTTCCCCAAAGCTTCTTCTATTAGATACATATCGCCATCAATTCTTACGCGCACAAATCCGGCTCGCTGGATTTCTTGCAATATCGCCGTATGTTCGCCTTTTTTACTTTTTATAACCGGACCTAAAATGGCAACTTCAGTATTTTTGGGAAGCCGCAAAACCTGGTCTACAATTTGGTCAATGGTTTGCTTTGAAATGGGCTTGGAGCAATTTGGGCAGTGTGGTTTGCCGATTCGTGCATATAAAAGCCGCAGGTAATCATAAATTTCGGTAATGGTGCCGACGGTTGAGCGCGGATTGTGTATCGATTTTCGCTGGTCAATAGAAATGGCCGGACTGATGCCTTCTATTTTATCAACATCGGGTTTATCCATTACCCCCAAAAACTGCCGGGCATAAGCCGACAAACTTTCCACGTATCTTCGCTGGCCTTCTGCGTAAAGTGTATCAAACGCCAAAGAAGACTTTCCAGAACCGGACAATCCCGTAATCACCACCAACTTATTTTTGGGAATATCCAAATCAATATTTTTGAGGTTGTGAACTCTAGCACCTCTTATTTTAATAACATCGTTTTTCATATAAATATCGCATTATACAACTTCTATGAGACTGATTCAATAGGTCAAACTTCTTTAAAATATGACCCTTTTACTGAATTCTAGTTTCTAACACAACGATTTGTTAGTGATTAATTGATAAAATTTCTCCGAGGGAGTTTGAAAAGCAAGTATTTTCCTGGGTCGTTAATTAAGTTGCTCCTCTGCTTCCCTGATTGCCAAAATGGGTATGGTATTGAAATCTGTTCCCTTTAGGAAATACTGCCGAATGAGACCGTTGGTGTTTTCATTCGTTCCTCGTTGCCACGGAGAGTAGGGATCGACAAAGTAGACCTGGATTTTTGTTTCTTCGGTAAACAGTTTGTGTTCTGCCATCTCCGTGCCTCGGTCATAGGTTAATGTCTTCCGAAACTGTTTTGGGATGCGTTTGAAGGCTTTAGCAAACTCATTTCTGACAGAAAAAGCATCTTCTTTTTTAATGACACCAGGAGAGTTAATCTCATCGTTCTCTCCGCTAAGGTGTCCAACGCACTATTTCTACCTCTACCAATGATTAAGTCTCCCTCCCAATGTCCTGATGCGGTGCTTTACTTCTTCAGGACGTTCGGAAATGCTGATGATATCTCGTATACCGGGCTTTCGTGAGTGAGTATACTTTCTTGGTTGCCTCAACTTCCTTTCTTGTCGCAGCTCTTTCATTAATGTTTTCTTCAGTTCTCCTCTGGGTAAACAATAGAGGTGCTGATAGATTGTTTCGTGGGATATTCTCATAGTGGTATCATTAGGATAATCTATCACTGTCCTTTTGGCAATTTCCTCTGGGGATCATTTCTGTTTCAAATGTTCATACACATAGTTTTTTAACCGTCCGCTGGTTTCTAGTTTCTTCTTTCGTCCCTTCTTTTTGTTATTCGACACGGTGATTTTCTGAGCCCGTAGGACGGAGTAGGATCATTTTTTTCGTTTCACTACTTTCCATACTTCCCGACTTACCGCACTAGGGTAAAACCCTATCCTTTTTGCGATACCGGTAAAGCTTTCGCATGCATATATTCCCCGGCTGATTTCTTCCCGCTCTGCCGAGGTAAGGCGGTGGTAGGTGGTATTCATAATGGATTACTATACCACTAACTTACTTTTGCGTTAATTTCTTGAACTCGGGGGTAAAAAGCTTGACATTAGCTTACATATATGCTATACTAGCTGCACTTAACAACCTGTTCTTTTATATCTCATTTCACACGATTTTGCCCATAATACTTTTTACTGGTAAAATCGTGTGAAATGTGCTCCACTTTTTTAGGAGAAAGTTATGATTAAGGTCAGCGTCGCCACGGTTCGGTGTGTCCTGTTCCTCATCCGCGTCGGAGCGGAAAGTTGGAGCCGGATCCCCAAGACGTTGCAGGAACTGGATCCGGTAGCCGATGCGCCTCAGGTGCAACCCTCCGCCCCAAGGACGGGGGGGCGGGAATTCTTGCCCTCTGTTGGTAACTGCGGCCTCCTGGAATTCTTTGAAGGGCTTGAAAAAGCCACCTTCCAGGTCTTCCAGGCCTCCTGGAAGAAGGTTGCTGATAAGGACGGCAAAGATTTATTCTTGTTGCGCTTCATGGCGTGTCCTGCCCATGAAATCAACTGGGAGAATCGGCGCCCCTTTGCATGGATGCAAGAGGCGTGTCGTGAGGCTTGTGGTCTGGCCGGCTACTTGGTGAGGGGGTATTGTAACCCCTTCTACGAGGGGGAAAAAGAAATCCCCGGCGTTCACGCCCTTAGCGTCAACGCCATCGCCCCCGATGAGAATCGGGAGGAACGTTGGCTGGTGGACGCACAAGGTCAGCCGTTGTTGGGCAAGAAGCCCAGCAGACGGTTGGTCATCACCGACGAGGGGGAGGTTAAGCTGGCGTAGGAAACGCCACAAACAAAATAAGGGCCGAGTTGCAAGAAGCAACTCGGCCCGTTTTATTTACATTAAATTTTATCACACTTCTTTAACTTGTGATATTTGCTCTTTATCTTGCTCTGGAGGAACCTGATTTTTTCTTAAAAGCGTCGAAATTTTAGTAATAAGTTCTCCAATTTCAGGTTCTACGGAAAATGACGAAGTAGCAATAGAACGGCGAAAAATAAGTTTAAAGAGCCGAGGAACATTTTGGGTAATTTGCATTCCAATACGCGGAACCGAGTCAATCAGGAGGAACTCTGAATCATTTTTAATATCCGAAAGCAAGGCCCCTATTCGTTCGTATCGTAATGCATTTTCTTTGGGCAGATAAGAATATACGCCAGCGGCGAAGGCAACTTTCATTTCGTAAGCTCCTTTTGGGGCAAGAGATATATGAGAGACGGCTTGTCGCTCCTTTAATTTTTCATTGACAAATTGAAAATCAAAATTTTCCCTAATGTTAAGATGTTCCATGATGTGAAAAAATTCAAGCGGAGGAATTTTATTTGCGTTTATGGTCATAAGAGAATAAACGGGAAGTGCTCCCGTAAAACGAGGATTACATTCAAGTGGAAAAATTTCACCAGTCTCTTGGTCTACGATAAGGTCTATGCCAAAAATTCCCTTAAATCCTTTTTTTCCTAAATGCTCCCCTATTGATTCAGTGATTTTTTGAGCTGTTTTTTCCACTTCTTTATTCCATGGGTGAAATCCCCAATCATGTCCTAAGAAAACTCCTGTGGGAAGCTGGCCGCAAAGGGCTTCCGGTACGTCAATAAATTGGAGTTGAAGTGTTGAGGTAAGGACTCCCAAGTGGGTTATGCAACCGAGCATTGATACCGAAGGTCCTTGAATAAAAGGCGAGATTTGTATTTCTTTATATCTTTGGTCAGCGGAAAGAATTTTATGCGCCACCTGCCAATCATTTTTATTTCTGATAAAAAATGTGCCTTGTTCTCCGCTAACATCAAAATCTCCTCGCTGAATCACGGCAGGTTTTTGCCATAGATTATAAATATCTCCAAATGTCTTTGTAAGAAATTCCTCTTTGGGAAAATGCAGGGTTGGAATATAGGGGAGCCTTAGAGATTCTACGAGATGTCGAAAATTTGCTTTTAAAAGCACATCGTCAAAACTTTCTGGCTTATTGCCAATCCAATCAATATGCAATTCTTCAAGTTTTTTTACGATAGGAGGGGTAGTTTGATAAAAAAAGAGCCGAAAAGGAGTGCGACGTGAATTTAAAAATGCCTGAAAGCCAAAATTACCAAGAAGATAACTTGTTGAATGTACTTTTTGTGCTACTTTCGGAAACTTCTCTTCAAGGCAGAAAATTTTTGCATAGTTGCGCAATGCATCCAAATCGGCTGTATCTTTTACAGAATAAATAACAAAATTTTTAAGAAAAAGTGAAGGAATAATTCTTGGATAGGGGTTTACCCCAACAGCAATAATTGTTTTCTCCTGCATTTTCTCAAGGATTTTTTTTAGGTTAGGAATCGATTTTTCCCAAGATTGAAAAAGTGCATTGTTCATGATTTTATGGGAGATTTATCCAATAGGAAGTCACTTATTAATTTTTGATATTGCATACGCAAAGAGGGATCTTTTAAACTATGTGGAGCATCAGCCATTATTTCAAGTTTCACTCTGGCCGGGTCTTGGGCGGCGCTTACATAATTTTCAACGGTCTGATGAGGGATAAAATCATCGAGCTGTGACTCAACAACGAGAAGATTTCCTTTAAACTTGTTTAGCGCATCAAGTGCGGCATTCGTTTTTGGTTTGAGTATTTGTTTTCGCCATTCTAAAATTGATTTATCGCCTGCATAGTCAACCAGGGGATGTGTTAGTTCTTGATCAGGATAATTTGCGGGAGCTTGGATAATAAGGTTTTTACTATTTTTTCTTTCAATTAACCGGATGGCAATGTAGGCCCCCAAGCTATTTCCAACAATAGTGATGTCATCCGCATCCACTGCATGTTCAGCGATGAGCCGATCGTAGGCAGCTTCCCCGTCGTGTATGAAATTTTCCATCGTAAGGACGGGCAGATCCCCTTCGCTTTCTCCATGACCACGCAAATCAAATGTCATAGACACATACCCCAGGCCAGCGACCGTGCTAGCATAATCCGTTTTGCTGTTCTGATTGCTTTTCCACCCGTGAATAAAAATCACACCAGGTTGTTTCACCTGTAGCTGTTCAGGAAAAAATAGTTTACCTTTGAGTTTTTGGTCTTCGGAGATGAACTCAATTTCCTGTATATGTTCATTGTCCTCCAATTCTTTGCGGTCAAAATTTTCTTTCATTGGTTGATTCTACCAAAAAATCGCCTGTTTGGCGATTTTTTAGTTTTTAAACTGCGTAATTACTTTGCTAACTTCAAACTCATCCGGTGTTCTTTCGGTTCAATCAACAAAATTTCAAACTTGTAACTTTCTCCTGGTTTTAGTGATTCTTCCATTTCTTTTTGGTTTGCAAATTCTGAAATGTGGCACAATCCCCTTATTTTTGGCAAGACTTCCACAAAGGCACCAAATGGTGAAAATGAAATAACTTTTCCTTCTATAGTGTCCCCTTTTTTGTACTGTTTTTCTACGGCTTCCCAGGGATTTTCTTTCAAGCTTTTTAATGACAAAAACACCTGGTTGTTATTGATATTAATAATTTGAGCTTTGATGGTTTCGCCCACTTTTACCACTTCAGCGGGATTTTGCACCAGTTGCCAGTCCAGTTCCGAAATATGGATTAAGCCCTCAATACTTTCGTCTTTTTTGGTGTTTTCGTTCACATCTGCGCTAATCTGCGTTGAATCTGCGTTAATCTGCGGCTGCACTTTTAGTGCAGAGATTGGAAACCGTATAAACACGCCAAAGTCTGCAATGCCGGTGATTTTCCCTTCAATTACATCCCCTTTTTTATAGTTATCAAGAATGGCTCTCATTAATTGTTCGGTTTTGGCTTTTTCAGACAAAATCAATTTGTTCTCTTCTGCCAGTAAATCCAGCACCTTTACTTCCAAAGTCTTGCCGATGAATTTTTGCAGTTCTTTTAAAATTTTGGCTTTGTCGGCGTCGGCCACTCTTGGATAATTTTCCGGCGATAATTGTGAAACCGGTAAAAAGGCAGGAATGTTATTGATGTTAGTCAAAAGTCCGCCCTTATTAACTCCGGTGATCTTTACTTTGATGATTTCCGATTTTTCTTTCATTTCCCTCAATTTCTGCCAGTTAATGTCTTTGGTGGCATCTTGCAGTGAAAGTTCGCGGTAGCCGTCTTCGTTTTCCAGTTCAACAATTTTAGCATGCACCGTATCGCCGATTTGTAAATTTTTAATAACGTCTTTGACTTCGTAAAATTCCCGTCCATAAATAATGCCGGTGCCCTGGTTTCCCAAATCAATAAAAAGGGAGGATCGGTCACGAGCCACCACTTTGCCTTCCACGATCGAGCCAATGGAGGGAGGAATCACCGAGTCACTATTTTTCTGGGTTTTTTCTTTTGTGATCATAACTATTTTTTGACTAGGCGGGATTCTTAGACCTCTTGTGTAATAAGTCTTGACTGCAAATTGCATATTTTGGCTATAAATTCCAAAAAACTCCGTAACTTATCACTTCGTTAGTAAGCTTTGTTATTTTTTGAAATTCCTAGCTCAAAACCTTCAATTTTCGTTGCAACTCTTATTACGTAACAGGTCTAGTTTCCCCAGCTAGCCGATTTAATACTATTTATAATAGGTACATAATACATTATTTACATTATTGTGCAACTCATTGACATAAGTTGCCTTTCTGTGCTATGTTAAAAATAAGTACGTTGACAATGAGATGAGAAAAATACCTTCGCTTTTTCATGGAAGAAAAATATTTTTCTCATCTCAATGTGGATAGTCTTTGGAGCCAATCCCTTGGGGCTTTGCATCGGGCAAAGCTTATGCGCTGTAGCCGCGCCGCCTTGGGGTTGAGCGCCCAAGGATGAAGCTTTTCAGATTTCTGGAAAGAAAACTCTTTTGATGCTCATTTGATGTGGGAAAGGAATCCCCTGACGGAAACGAGGGGGTAGGCTACATCTTGCTTCCCTGTTGTTGTTTTTGCTCTAAGGAAAGGAATCCTCCTGCCAAACCGAGGGGGTAGGCTACAGAACAACGATCTTCTTGAAAAAAGACTCGCCCGGAAAGGAATCCCCTGACGGAAACGAGGGGGTAGGCTACCTAACCAGGCTCCCTTTGCAAATTTTGCGCCAGGAAGGGAATCCTCCTGCCAAACCGAGGGGGTAGGCTACAATCTTTCGGGCTCGTCGTCAGCGATGACAAGGAAAGGAATCCTTGATTGATAGCAAATTTCTAGAGCTCTGTGGTAATTACCATAGAGCTTTTCATTTAAGAATGGATATTCACTTTCTCAATATTTGTTTTAGTAGATTAAGTTATTTGAAATAAAACATATGCCATTTGTATGATTTGATTAGTTGATGTAAAATGAAACAAATAATCCTACGAATTACGAATCCAGGCGAATTACGAATTCGTAATTAGATAAAATTCGTAATTCGTAGGAAAATTTCTCGCAAGAAATTATGAAAGCAGTGCAAATACATACTTATGGCGGCGTTAATAAGCTTGAAATTGTCGATATTGAAAAACCAAAACCGGGCAAAGGCCAGGTGTTGCTTCAGGTGTACGCTTCAAGTATTAACCCGTTTGATATTGTCATGAGGGAGGGGTATGTGCAAAAAATGATACCCAGCCTTCCTGTTACCTTAGGGTCTGATGTGGCTGGCGTGGTAGTAAAAGTGGGTGAAGGTGTTGACCATTTGCATGTTGGCGAAAAAGTATATGGACAGGCAATTGTATTGGCCGGCGGCAGTGGCGCTTTTGCGGAATTTGCGGTTACTCCCGTAACTTCAATTGCTAAAATGCCCGAAAATATTGGCTTTAACGAAGCGGCCGCAGTGGTTTTAACGGGAGTAAGTGCCGTGCAGGCTATATGTGAGCATTTTAATTTACAGTCTGGCCAAAAAATCTTAATCCATGGCGGGGCGGGCGGTATTGGCACTATTGCCATCCAAATGGCAAAACTGATCGGTGCCTATGTTGCCACTACCGCCACTGGCGAAGGCATAGATTATGTAAAAAAACTCGGAGCGGATATGGTTATTGATTATAAAAGCCAGGAGTTTGATCAATTGATTTTTAATTACGATGCTGTGTTTGATACCGTCGGCGGGCAAACCTATGAAAAATCATTTAAAGTGTTAAAAAAGGACGGTATCATTGTTTCTATGTTAGCTAAACCCGATAAAAATGTAATGGAGCAGTATGGGGTCATTGCCATTGCCCAGGCGACAAAAGTAACCACCGAGCACCTTGATATGCTGCGAAATTTTATCACGGTGGAAAATGTGACCGTCCATGTTGACAAAGTATTTCCATTGGATAAAATAAAGAAGGCCTTCAAGGCCAAAGAAACAGGTGATATAAAAGGCAAAATTGCTATCGAAATTAAATAAGGAGTAATCACGAATATACGAATTTACGATAATATACAAATTTTACGAATATACCAATTACGCAAAAACTGCAAGATTCGTATATTGGTAAAGTTTGTATATTTGAGCATATTGGCATATTCGCGACTACTCCAATAAAAAACTATGGAAACAGAAGTAAAAACAACAAATTCAATAGAAACATCACATTCGCTGGATACCACTCATACCCTAGACCTTTCAGATAAGTTATACAAAGTAATGATTGGTATTGCCGCCGTGGGTGCTATTTTTTTAGTGGGTGAATTGTTGTATCAATTTAAGTCATTGCCCCAGAACATGCCCCGTGAGATAAGTGTTTCCGGTGAAGGCAAAGCCTATATAAAACCCGATATTGCAACCATAAGTTTTGGGGTAAACACTCGTGAAATGAAAAGCCAGGATGCCGTCAATAAAAACAACGAAACGATGAATGCGGTAATAAAAACTGTAAAGGATCTGGGCGTTGACCAAAAAGATATTCAAACGACCTTGTATAATTTAACTCCCGTCTATGAATACGATTATCCGGTTATGATGCCTTCGTCTATTGGTGCCAGTGAAAAAATGTATCCGGTTCCTAGCAGAGGAGAAAGGGTGTTTAAGGGGTATTCTTTAGACCAGCAAATTTTTGTAAAGATCAGGAATTTTGACAATATTAATCCGGTATTGGACAAAGCGGCTGCCGCTGGAGCAACCACCATCGGGGAATTGCAATTTACCATTGATGACCCTGAAAAAGTAAGGGCAGAAGCCAGAGAAAAAGCCATTGCGCAAGCCAAAGAAAAAATGGATAGTCTGGTAAAACAATCCGGATTGCATGTCGGTAAATTGGTAAATGTGTACGAAGGTTATAGTAATTATCCGCAACCCTTATATGGTATGGGGGGCGCCTCGCTAGAAAAATCCGCCGATGTTGCTCCGCAAATCCAAACCGGCCAAATGGAAGTAAGCACTACAGTTACGTTGACCTACCAGGTTAAATAGATATGGATGATTGTATATTTTGCAACATTATAAAAGGTGAAATTGATTGCGCAACAGTATTTGAAGACCAAGATGTGCTGGTATTTTTAGATGTAAAACCCGCCACAAAAGGGCATTGCCTGGTAATCCCTAAACAGCACTTTGAAAATATTTTTGATATCAATAAAGAAGCGCTGCAAAAAATTATTACCACCGCAAAATATATTTCAGAAAAAATTAAAAAAAATCTTGGTGCTGATGGAATTAATATTATGCAGGCTAGCGGGAGATGTGCCGGCCAGGAAGTAATGCATTTTCATTTGCACATCATGCCAAGATATGAAGGTGACGGCTTGAAAATACACGGCCAGCACTCGGCCAATAAAGCATCGGATTTGCAAGAACTTAAAAAGTTGGCAGCCCAAATTGTGTAAAAATATATTGAAAACCAAAAATCGGCCACTGCCGATTTTTGGTTTGATTTTTAACGATATTTGTGGTATAGCTAATAAAATAAATACCAAATCTAAAATTACAAATCACAAATAATACTAAAGTTCAAATACCTAAATCTAAAAAGTGTTTCGGGTTTAGAATTTCGAAATTGGAATTTATTTGGAATTTGGTGCTTGTAATTTGGAATTTTTAAGTGTGTGGATTCTCAAATAGAGGAAGTAAAAAACAAGCTCAATGTGGTTGACCTGGTAGGTAGTTATGTAAAGCTTACCAAAACCGGAGCTAATTTAAGGGGGATTTGCCCTTTCCATTCAGAGAAGAAACCTTCTTTTTTTGTAAGTCCGGCACGCCAAATGTGGCATTGTTTTGGTTGCGGAGCAGGTAGCTCAATCTTTGATTTTGTCATGAAAATCGAAGGAATTGAGTTTGGAGACGCCTTAAGAATGCTGGCCCAAAAAGCCGGCGTTCAGTTAAAAAGGGAAAACGTGCAATTGCGCACTGAGCGCCAACGGTTGTATGAAATTTGCGATTTGGCTTGTAAATTTTTTGAAAAGCAGTTGGATGCCAGCGCCGTCGGCAAAGAAGCAAAAGAGTATCTTTTAAAAAGGGGCATTACCCAAGAGAGCATTACTACCTGGCGCCTTGGTTATTCGCCCGATACCTGGAACGGCCTTTCGGATTTTTTAATCGGCCAGGGGTATGCAAGGGAAGAGATTATAAAATCGGGCCTGGCTATTGAAAAGGAAAACTCTTCGGCTTCGCTCAGAGCAAGTAAAACCGATTCTTATGACCGGTTTCGTGGCAGGATTATTTTTCCCGTATTTGATTTAAATTCGCAAGTGGTGGGATTTGGCGGCCGGGTTTTTAAAGCGGCCAATGAAAAAGAAGTCGCAAAGTATATCAACACCCCTCAAACTCTATTGTATGATAAAAGCGGAGTGCTATACGGCCTTAATAATGCCAAGCTGGCCGTACGCAAACAAAATGGGTGCGTGGTAGTGGAAGGCTATACCGACGTTATTATGTGCCACCAGGCCGGCTATGAAAATACCGTAGCTGCTTCGGGTACCGCATTAACCGCACGCCACTTGGCCATTTTAAAACGGTATTCTGAAAATTTGCTATTAGCCTTTGATATGGACGTTGCGGGCGATTCAGCCACCAAGCGAGGCATCAGCCTGGCCCAAGAACAAGGGTTTAACATTAAAATTATAGAGTCGTATGTAAAAGATTCCGACCCGGCAGACATTATTTTAAAAGACCGGGCGCTATGGCAGGAATCATTGGACAAGGCAACATCGATTATGGATTACTATTTCAATTCCGCTTTCGCTGGTTTTGATGCCACAGTGCCCGAGGGCAAAAAAGAAATCGCCAACCGAATATTACCCGCCATAAAACGGCTGCAAAATAAAATAGAGCAGTCTTATTGGATCCAAAAATTATCTCAAAAATTGGATATAAAAGAAGAAGCGGTGCTGGAAGAACTGGCAAGGGTGAAAATAACGCCAAGCCAGCAAGCGCCTCCGCTGGCTGTGGTGCCGCCGCAAAACAATGTCCCCGTACCCATTGAAGGAAGAAAAGAGCTTATTGAAAAAAAGATTATTTCATTGGTTTTAAAAAATCCCGAATACATTATGTTAATTGCCGAGCCGCACTACCCGTTTTTTTCAGAAAAAATAGCATCATTTTTGCTAAAACTTAAAAAATTAATCCAAGACCAAAAAAA
Organism: Candidatus Staskawiczbacteria bacterium RIFCSPLOWO2_01_FULL_38_12b; assembly: GCA_001820255.1. Taxonomy (GTDB): domain Bacteria; phylum Patescibacteriota; class Minisyncoccia; order Minisyncoccales; family Staskawiczbacteraceae; genus VGLO01. The sequence goes on from MHPA01000006.1 coordinate 24,956, forward strand.
GGCGGCATTGGGCGAGGTGGAAAAAGATTTTAAAATTATTTTTGATGCGATGACATTACCTGGCGCCAAGGCAGAAGACGAAGAATTCAATTACGAACTTAAGAATTTTTTAGCGGCACTTGCGCTTAGCGCAGAAATAGAATATCAAGAAGACGGGCAAGAAGAGATGCTACTTTGCCTTTTACAGTTAAAAAATATAGAATTAAAGAAAAAACTTGGTGCTATTTCGCAAGAGATTAAAAAAGCCGAACAAGCCGGTGATTCCCAAAAAGTAATCGATTTAATAAGCCGATTCAACGCACTAACTAAGGAATTATAATAGACCTGTTGCGTATAAGGTTTTACTGCAAACGTAAAATTTCAGCGTTAAATTTGCTATAATTTCTCGGCTTAGCTAAAGCTAAACCTAGGTCGGGGGTTTCTTTGCGAAGAAAGCCCTCGCGACCCTGCAAAATTCTACCTGTCTGCTTTCGCACAGGCAGATCAAATTTACCGCTCTGAAATTTTACATTTTCATCACAAACCTTATTACGCAACAGGTCTAATCATTATGCCAAAAAAAATAAAACATAAAAAAGCGCCAAAGCGTAATCTTTCAAAGCGGCTCGGGTCAAAAAAACCTTTAAAAAAGAAAGCGATTAAAAAGGCTCAAAGGCCTTCTTTGCAAAAAGCCAAAAAAAGAGCCGGCAAAGCAAGGGGTAAAATCCGGCCGGCAAAAATTACCCAAGAACAAATAGACATTCTGTTAAAAAAAGGCAGTGAGCGTGGTTTTTTAACTACCTCGGAAATTTTATACTCTTTGCCAAGCATTGAAAATGATATTGAGGGATTAGAAAAAATTTACGATGAATTAAAAGAGCGGGGCGTGGAGGTAAAAGATGTCAGGGAATTTTTAGAAATAAAACCCAAGAAAGACAAAAAGGATAAAAAGTTGTTGTTGGGCAAAATCGACCCGATACAAATGTATTTAAAGGAAATCGGCCGCTCCAGTTTTTTGTCTGCCAAAGAAGAAAAAGAGCTGGCCAAAAAAATAGAGCATGGCGATGAAGAGGCAAAAAATAAATTGGCATTGGCTAATTTGCGACTGGTAGTTTCCATTGCTAAAAAATATGTTGGCAGATCGCCTAATTTAACAATGCTAGACTTAATACAAGAAGGAAACTTGGGGCTCTTTAAAGCGGTCAAAAAATTTGACTGGAGGCGGGGATATAAGTTTTCCACCTACGCCACCTGGTGGATACGCCAATCAATTACGCGCGCCCTGGCAGACCAGGCCAGAACCATCAGGATTCCGGTTCACATGATTGAAACCATTTCAAAATATACCAAGGTAAGAAAAAGCCTTTTACAGGAACTTGGCAGGGAAGCCTTGGCCGAAGAAATCGCCGCCGAAATGGGTCTGGAAGTTGATAAGGTGCATCACATCCGCAAAATCGCCCAAAAAGCGGTTTCATTGGAAACCCCTATTGGTGAAGACAAGGACAAGCAAGATAGCGTTTTAGCGGAATTTATCAAAGACGATAAAACCATAGCGCCCAATACCGAAGCTGCCAGAAAATTATTAAAAGAACGATTTGCGCAAATTTCCACCGAATTAACCCAAAGGGAATTAAAAATTTTGGGGATGCGTTTTGGGTTGGATGACGGCGTGATGCATACCCTGGAAGAAACCGGAGAGGAATTTGGCGTGACGCGTGAAAGAATTCGGCAGATTCAGGCAAAAGCTTTGGAAAAACTGCGAAGACACGTTGATTTAAAGAAAGTGAAGGATTATTACTAGAAAATAGAATCTAGAAAATAGAAAATAGAATTGCCCTACGACGTGATGTCGTCCGTATTCTATTTTCTACTTTCTATTTTCTAAATTCTAAAACTATGCAATTAAAGATCGGTGATGGCGCCCCCAATTTTACCCTACCCGACCAGGATGGTAAAACGCATACATTGGCCGAGTATGCGGGTACATGGTTGCTATTATACTTTTATCCCAAAGACAATACCCCTGGTTGCACTAAAGAGGCCTGCATGATGCGGGATGATTTTTATGGATTTTCCGCCAGAGGCGGATCCGCCTCTGGCGGAAAAAAATTTCCTATTAAAATTGTTGGCGTAAGCGTTGATTCTGTAAAAAGCCATAAGAAGTTTGCCGATGAATATAAACTACCCTTTACGTTATTATCGGACGAGGGTAAAGAGCTGGTTAACTTGTATGGTGTCTGGGGTAAAAAGAAGTTTATGGGCAAGGAGTACGACGGCACGTTTCGGATGTCATTTTTAATAAATCCCAAAGGAGTTATAGAAAAAATATATACCAACGTAAAACCGGCAGAACATAGCAAAGAAGTACTGGAAGATTTAAAAATAGTAATTTAAGCTAATTTAGCAACAAAAAAAACAACCCTTCGAGAACCTCAGGGTTGTTTTTTTGTCTAACCAATCAATTACATTTTCATTACGTTGATTGCATTAGGACCTTTTGGAGAATCAGCTTTGTCAAATGACACTTTGTCACCGACTTTTAATTCTGAAAAGGTTACGTCTTTTAGTTCATTAGCGTGAAAGAATAAGTCTTTCTCTTCGCCTTCAACGGAAATAAATCCGAAGTTTTTGTCTTGAACCAAATTTTTGATTGTTCCTTCCATGTGTGTTTAAATTTTAAAGATTAGCGCAATTAATAAAAAAACTCGACCTGTAGCCAGTTTTTAAAAAAAACCAGCTTTTTTTTAAGCAACTATCTTATGTACAGTATAACACCTGCAAACCAACAAGTCAATGATTTTTTAGCCAAGATTAGTTAGCCTGGGCAAGCCCTGCTTTTTGGTCGGTTTTCTCCTTAATCAAGCCATTGAGTATTTTTTTAACCGTTTCTATGCTTTCAAGATTGATAATTGAAATTTCGGTGATTTTTTTATTCAAATCGCCAAATTCTTTTTTTAAGTTTGCGATGCTATCGGCTGCGGCGGTATCGCTTTTGCTTAAAAACAGGTATTCTGGTTTTTCTAAAAGCAGGGGATTATATAATTCTAATTCTGTTCGCACGGTTTTGTAATCTTCCAGGGGGCTTTGTGAATCTGCACCGATAAGATGGAATAATACTTTGGTACGTTCCACGTGTTTTAAAAATTTTATACCAAGCCCCTTGCCAATTGAAGCCCCTTCTATTAACCCCGGAATATCCGCTAAAATTAGGTCATAATATACACCCAAATTAGGCTCAAGGGTGGTAAACGGGTAATTGGCAACCTTGGCCGAAGCATTGGTTAATTCATTTAACAGACTGGATTTTCCCACATTGGGTAGACCGATAAATCCCACATCGGCGATCATTTTTAATTCCAAATGCATAGAAAACGTTTCCCCTAATTTTCCTTTTTGCGCTTGCATGGGTGTAGTATTCGTTGCTGACCTGAATAAAAAGTTCCCCTTGCCGCCTCTCCCTCCTTTAGCAATTAAAATGGTTTCTTTAATTTTAGTAATTTCAATATCCTGTTTTGTTTTTAAATTATGGGCGATGGTTCCCACGGGTACTAACAATGTCAGATCTTGTGCGTTGGCGCCGTCATGTAATTGGTTTTGGCCGGTTTCGCCGTCGTTAGCTTGTAAAACTTTTCTGAAACGGAATTGTTTTAAAGCGGTCAAGTCCGAAACTCCTTGTAAATAAACATCGCCGCCGTTTCCGCCGTTTGCGCCCGTAGGTCCCAGTGACATCTTTGTCTTATTAAATCTTACTATTCCATTTCCGCCGTTTCCGGCGGTTACGGTTATGGTAACATCGTCTATGATCATGGCTTTATATTGCCTTAATTTTGGTAAAAAAGCAAAAAAAAGCCCCAACCAGTTGGCAGGGGCGTGACTTATAATTACTATTTCCAGAAAACGGCGTTATACTCTTTGAGCACAAGCCTCTTTTCCTTTTTACTATATTTATAAATAGTTACCCCGCAGTTTTCGGGAGATTGGCCATCTGGCCATCGTAGCGCTTGATTATAGGTCCATCGTTCCAAAAGGAAGCGGATGGATCTTAATGTGCCACCATGAACAACAGCCCAAACGTTTTGGCTTGCCCTATCGCGAAAAAGCATGTTAAGGAAAATATAAACTCGTTTGGCGACATCAGCCAAACTTTCGCCACCTGGCGGCCGGGCGAAAAAACCGCCGAACGTTTGCCAATACTCTTTCAGATACGGAAAGTGTGTTTCCGCTTCTTTGGTAGTCATGTCATAGGTAAAGCCGGTATCACGCTCACGGATAAACGGATTCATGCGAATATTGATTTGATTCAGTTCATCTTGAGAGTAGGCTTTGAGAATGCAATCCAGCGTCTGAACCGTACGCTCGTATCCGGAATGGTAAATATAATCAGGTACCTTAAAGTTTTCATGCAAATACAAACCCGTCTTTTCAGCCTGAATGACGCCGCTGTCGGTGATGGGAATTTTTTGATCGGGAATTCCCTTTACCAGTAAACGAGACTCTTCATCTGTAAAATACACATTGCCCTGTTTAGCTTTGTTGCGAGCTGATTCCGCGTGACGAATAAACACCAGTAACTTAGGACGTTTGACTTTTGCCACGACTACCTCCTGTTGTTTCTGAAAAGAACTGCCTCAGTTGACATATTACTTCAATTTGAAAAATTGTCAAAATTTATTTTTCCAAAAACTTGCCTAAGTCTAAAATCTGGTCAACTTTCACTTGCTCTACAAAATCGGGGGAGTGGCTGACTAAAATCATTGCTCCTTCAAATTCATTAATGGCACGGGCTATGACAGGAATATGGCGGAAATTAATATGATTGGTTGGCTCGTCTAAAATTAAAAGTCCCGGGCGCCCCAATGAAATGGCCGCAAATGCCACCAAACCCTTTTGCCCTTCGGAGAGCGAACCGATTTTTGCTTTTAATAATTCATTATCTATTAAAAATCCGGCGGCGTGTGCCCGCAAGCTTTGTTCGGTGCCGCGGTCGCCCATGGCCTTTGATAATGTTTGATACACCGTTGCGTTAAAATCCAGGTTGGAAAAATCCTGGCGGTAGTAAGCTATTTTAGTACCAGGTTTTATGTGTTCGCCTTTGGCATGCCCCGATGCCAGTTTTTCCAACAGTGTGGTTTTGCCAATACCATTGGGTCCTTGCAAAAGCAAGCGTTCTTTTTTAGTCAAGCGGACATTTACTTTTTTGTCTAAAAACTTATGGTTTTTGGAGATGGTTACAGAGTCTAGGGTTATAATATCTCCACCGCTATCGTCTTGGCAGATGATGTTAAAGTCGCGGATGGTTTTGTCTTCCCTTCGAACTTCCACAATATCTCCTTCCAGCTTTTCAATTTGTTTTTTCATTTTACTGGATACATCGCGCAAATGTCCTCCTTTTTGGGCAAAAAAGTTGGCCTGTTCTTTTCTGTGGGAAATATCTTTTTCTAATCTGGCATTTTTCATGCGTTCCCGTTCCAGGCGGTTTTTAATTTCCCGCACTACGGTAAAGTAGTCGCCGGTGTATTGTTCCACTTTTTTGGAAAAAATATCCAAGTATAATACGCCTTCGGTAAAAGAATTTAAAAAATCAGCGTCGTGGCTGATAACAATACACGTTTTTGGATATTCTTGAATAAATTTAGTTAAGTGCTGGATGCCAGCCTTGTCTAAATTGTTAGTCGGTTCGTCCAGTAATAACACATCGGGGTCTTGTATCAAAGCCGATGCTAAAAGAACCCTGGCTTGCTGTCCGCCCGAAAGGCTTTTTAAAACCCTGTCGTTTTGGATATGTAAATTTACAATTTCAAATACGTTTTTTATTTTTACATCAATGTCGTATACTTTTTTAGAAAAGCTTTTTTCAAAAAATTCTTGTATGGTTAAATCCAAGTCAGGGCGGGGGATTACTTGGCGGGCGGTTGCGATGGTCATGTTGCTTAAAATATTTATTGTTCCGGAATCGGGTTTGGAAGCACCCATGATTAATTCAAAAATAGTGCTTTTTCCGGCGCCGTTTTGTCCCATTAAGGTAATTTTAGATCCTTTGCGTACCGAAAAATTAGCCTCATCTAAAATGGGTTTTAAGGCGTCCCAGGCAAAAGAAACAGTATTAAATTTTATGATGGTTTCATTTGAAGACATGCTCAAAATGGTAACATATTTTTTGAAAAATAGCCAGCGCTCTATTTTGTCGGCAACTTTTTGTAATATTTTTTTAATGTGGTATGATATAAATATAATTTATAATATATAAACTATTAAACTATGGACACCATATTATCTACCAATATTTTATTTTGGGCCCTAAGCATCTTCGTTATTTTTCTTACGGTTTTTTTAACTTTTTTGTTTGTTTACATTGTTTTAATTTTAAAGAACACGCGGGAATTTTTAACCATGGTTAACTCCGAAACCCAAAAAGTAATAGGCGATATTGAAGATGCGCGCCAAAAAGTAAAAGAGGGCGGGGCGGCAATTATTTCGTTTCTTTTTCACTCACTGTCGTTTTTTAAAAAACATAAAAAGTCGAAAAAATAAAAATTACTAAGTAATTCATATAACTATGCAAAAGAAAAATAATTTAGCAAAAGAAGTTTTGGTGGGAACGGGTTTGGTAGCCGTAGTAGCGGCCGCCGCCGGCGCTTATTTTCTTTATGGTTCAAAAAATGCCAAACAGCATCGAAAACAAGTAAAGTCTTGGACTCTTAAAGCAAAAGGGGAAGTATTAGAAAAACTTGAAAAATTAAAAGAGGTAAATGAGGAAATTTATCACAAAGTAGTTAACGAAGTTTCTAATAAGTATCAAGCGGTAAAAAGCATCGACAAAAAAGATGTTGAAGAGCTTGTTCGCGAATTAAAATCTCATTGGAAAAGTATCGCCAAAGAAGTTGCGGCTTTTCATAAAGCAAAGAGCAAGTCTAAAAAATAAGCAATCGCAATAAAAAAACCATCATCGTGATGGTTTTTTATTTATAGAAACGGATTTTTTTAAATTCCTTTTTTACTTTTTTGTAATCGGGCAGAATTTTTGCCACCAGGTCCCAAAAATGTTTAGAATGGTTAAATTCTTTTAAATGGCACAGTTCGTGTACAATGACATAGTCTAAAAGATGCATCGGCAATAGAATAATGCGATAGTTAAAATTCAAGTTGCCCTTTTTTGAACAGCTTCCCCATCGGGTAGATTGATTTTTAATGGTAATTTTATGTATCTTAAATTGATATGTTTTATTAAAATGGGCGAGGCGCTGCCGGGTAATTTCTAGGGCATTGGTTTTATGGTAGATAAATTCATGATGACTGCGTTTTTTTGGCATATGCAGATAGTAACCCCTCACGCCTTCATGTACTCTAAGAAGAAATTGGTTTGATGGCGTTGTTTAAGCGACATCAGTACCGACATTAAAATGGCCAGGTTTTC
>MHPA01000007.1:0-1435 GCA_001820255.1 Candidatus Staskawiczbacteria bacterium RIFCSPLOWO2_01_FULL_38_12b
ATTTATCATTTGCAACACGATCTTAAAACTTGGCTGATCCAAAGCGTGTTTGAATCGTCCAAATTTTCAGACCGATATTGCATTTCGTAATTCACAGTATTCTATTACTGCGTCTGATAATTCTTCGGCCCCCGATGGAAATACCGGCATCAATGATGCCATCGATTCTTTAGTGGTAACCGCCGGAAGTACCAGTCAATATATATTAAACGATCCCGGAGACATGACTTCCTTCACCCGGCTTGGGTATGCCGTATCTCGCAAAGACCAATTTAATAATTTGGTAACCCTTGGCGATAACACAGTGTATTTATACACTACTTCTTCTGGCCCGGCATCTTTTTACGACGCTTCTATTAATGGCAATGTAATTACTTCTATTGTTATTTCTAATGGAAATTCTTCTGCCAATTTTTGGTACTATGACGAGGCTCCAGGAACATGGACTATTACGGCTTCGGATAATGCCACAGCTCCTGACGGAACTAGCGGAATTACTGACGGGACAGATTCGGTCGTGGTAACTAGTGCTCCAATCGTTGCCACAAAGTTTGTAATTTTAAACCCAGGAAACGGAACCGTTGATGCGCCGGTTACGGTAACCGTACAAGCCCAAGATAATGACGGAAATCTTGATACTTCTTATCAAAGTGATGTAACGCTTGATGCTAGCGGTTCAGCCACCGGCGGGGGATTAGTGGATATTGTTAATGGCGTAGGAACTATCAATATCAGCGATGTTGCCACGGAAGATGTATTGCTTTCTTTAACTGATTCACAAACCACCGGATTAGATGTTTCTTCTACTGCCCACATTATTTTCTCTGCAGGAGCCATAGCTCAATTCGCATTAGATAATCCTGGAGACATGTCGGCGGGAACCCGTTTGGGTTACACGGTTACCCGCAAAGACCAATTCGGAAATCTTGTCACGCTTAGCGCCACCGTGGTATATTTGTACGGCTTGCCAGCCGCAATTACGGAAAAGTTTTATGATGCATCCAGCGGAGGCAGTGTCATTACGTTTGTAAATATTCCTGATGGAAGTTCTTCTGCCCAATTTTGGTTTTATGATGAATTAGCAGAAACATCAAGCGTCGTGACTTCCGATAATTCTTCGGCTCCCGATGGCACTGCGGGAATCGATGATGTGTCTGACCAGGTAATCGTATCCGCCGGACCGATAGCAAAATTTATCTTAAATAATCCAGGGGATATGACTTCCTTCACCCGGCTTGGGTATACTGTAAGCCGCCAAGATCAATTTAATAATCTGGTAACATCTGGTGTAACCCTAGCATATTTGTATACTTCTTCCACAGGATCGAATGCCCGCTTTTACGACAGTGCAACGGCGGGATTGGTAGTAACTTCCATTGCGATTGACGACACGCATTCATCAGCTAACTTTTGGTATTACGATGAAACTGCCGGC
>MHPA01000007.1:1469-10995 GCA_001820255.1 Candidatus Staskawiczbacteria bacterium RIFCSPLOWO2_01_FULL_38_12b
CCACGGGGGTTCTTGACGATGCAGATACGGTTATTGTAAGCAATATCCCTATTGTGGCTACCCGTTTTGTTATTTTGCCTCCCACAGATAGCCAGATTTCAGTTCCTGTTTTAGTAACCGTACAAGCCCAAGACAATAATGGCAATGTTGATACCACCTATCAAACCGATGTCACGCTTGTTGCTAGCGGCTCGGCTACCGGAGACGGCTTAGTGGCTATCACTAATGGAACAGGAACACTAAATATTAATGATACCACCGACGAAACAGTTTTATTATCTTTATCCGATAGCGAATCTTCCGGCTTAACTGTCAGTTCCACGGGTCAAATACATTTTTCAACCTTGCCTCAAAGTTTCACTTCTAGTGGAGGCGGCGGAATTGCAATCCCTGTGGGGAAAGTTACGTTTTCCGGATTTGCTTATCCGGGAGCCAGCCTGAGTATCGCAGCTATTAAAGAAACTCAGAATATTATTAAACAAGATACTGTTTCATCTGCTGACGGAAGTTTTGAGATAACCTTTACAGGTTTACCTTCGGGTACCCATGCGTTTGCTTTATTGGTTTCAGATAAAGATAAACGCATTGCCCAATCTAAAGTGTATGATTTAAATTTACTAGATGAAAATTCTATATTGGATGTAAATAATATTATGGTTTCTCCGACCGTCGGTTTCCCCCGCCCAACGATAACTAAGGGAGACTTTTTAGCCATAGTCGGGTATGCGACTCCTTTGCATAAATTATTAATTGAAGTGGATGGCAAGGCTATTGATACTAACATTACCGCCGGTACCAATGGAGAATATAAATATCTTTACAATACCGCTTTGCTGGATTACGGCAGTCATACCATACGTGCTCTTCAAAGTAGCGGTGGCGGAACAAAGAGCGAATTTTCTCCGCAAAAAGTTTTCTTTACCACCAATCTTTCGGTACCTAAGACGGACTTCAATAACGATGGCAAGTTAAATATTAGTGATTGGAGTATTTTCCTTTCGCGCTGGCTTGCTGCCGATCAAGCCACTAGGCTGTCAAATGATTTAAATAATGACGGCAAGGTTAATGCTTCAGATTTTAGCATCTTTGTCAGAACTCTTAGGCAATAGCAACTAAAATATATTCAATAAATATATGAAATTTAAATTACTTACATTGGGGGTTGTTTTATCAGTAACTATTATTTCGGGTTTTACAAGTAGGGTACATGCCGCCGATATTACCGGTGGTGCGGCATTGAGTATAATAACAGCCCAAGATACCTATCAGGTTTCAGATCAATTTAACGCCGATATAAAGATTGAAAGCCAGGATGTCGGAGTTAATGTGGCTCAAGCAACTATTACATTTTCCCCCGCCATTTTGCAAGTTGTCAGTATCGATAAAACAAGTTCTGTTTTTAATTTTTGGATTCAAGATCCGACGTTTGATAACAACACCGGACAAATAATATTTGTTGGCGGAGCTTCTAGTGGCTTGCTTGGAAAATCTTTGCAGGTATTAAGAGTTGTTTTTAAAGCGAAGGGGTTGGGGGGGTCGCCCTTGATATTTACTGACGGAGCGGTTACCGCCAGCGATGGCAGTGGAACCAATGTGCTTTCTGTAATGAATAAAAGCACGATAACCATTGGAAATTCTGCAACTGAGTCAACCCCAAAAATTCAGGCCATTGAGAGAACGCCAATCACTTCAGATACAGCTCCGGCCAAGCCGGTAGTAAAAATTCCGTTATATCCAAACCCGGCTATCTGGTATAATGCTTTGTCTAAGTTTACAGCGACTTGGCAGCTTCCAGTTGACATAAGCGCAGTTGCTACTGATTTAGGAAAAAATCCGACACTGGATCCGACAACATCGGGCGGTATTTTTGATAACCAAACATTTTCGGCGCTTTCAGACGGGGTATGGTATTTAAATGTCAGGTTTTATAACAATAAGGGCTGGAGTCCGACCAATCATTACCGCATCGCAATAGACACAGTTCCGCCTTCCCCTTTTACAATTGCATTTTCCGATGGATTAACTTCAGATAATCCAACTCCGATAATGACCCATAAAGCCAAAGACCAACTTTCAGGAATAGACCATTATTATATTCAGATTGATTCTGGCGCTTCAATTAATATTGATACGGACACGTATTCATTACCAGCTCAAAAACCAGGAAAGCATACCATAAAAATTGGAGCGCAAGACAGAGCCGGGAATAAAACTGAGAGTACAGCATCGTTTGAAATCTTACCCATAGCGTCTCCAAAAATACTTTCCATGACCACAAATCTTTTTGCAGGAGAGGGTGGGTTATTTATAAATGGACAATCTCTACCCAATATATCGGTAGCGCTGGACGTAATGGATCAAAAAAGTAACTCAGTGTATTCTTTTACAACCAACTCAGATGATAAAGGAATTTGGGCAATGAAAATTGATTCACCGCTAAAAAATGGCACCTATTATATTTTAGCTACCACTCAAGATTCCCGTGGCGCATCCAGTTTGCCAGTCAAATCCGAGATGGTTGATGTCTCGGAAAGGCCGGCCATAGTGCTTTGGGGTTTTAGCATAACCTATTTTCAAGTCATGGTATTATTATTAATAATTTTAGCCGGAACCTATGCATTTGGCTGGTATACGGGTAAATTAACAAATCGCCAACGGGAACGCAGGATTTTAATTTCCCAGCGAGACGTATCTTCATCGTTTAATGTTATTAAAACGGATGTTGAAAGAGCCCTTAAAAGCTGGGAGGATGGAACTATTGAAAATCACGAGCTTACCCAGATAGAATTTCTTTTAAAGCATATCAATGAGAATATAGAAAAATTGCAAAAATATATCATTAGTGGTATCAAAGATATAGGGAAAAAATAACTAGTTTTATTATAAAAACATCGTAGGTTTAATTTTAAAAATATGAAAGTTCTTATTGTTGAAGATGAAGGTGCGCTATCATATGTCTTAGCGGAAAAATTTACAAATGAGGGATGCGAGGTTATGGTTGCCAATAACGGAGAAGATGCGGGACTCAAGATTTTAAAGTTTATTCCCGATATTATTTTGCTGGACTTAGTTATGCCAAAAAAAGGGGGGTTGGAGGTTTTAGAAAGATTAAAATCAAATCCTGAAATAAGATCCATTCCAGTCATAGTGCTTTCAAACCTCGACGGAGACGAAATTATTAAAAAAGCCCTTGCTTTGGGTGCGGCGGATTATTTTGTTAAAGCCCGGCATCCGATGAACGAGATAGTTGCGAAAGCAAAGGAGTACCTTGCAAAAACAAAGCACGTAGAAACAACTCTCGAAAAAGAAACATTGGAGGATATTTCCAAGAAGATTGACCAAAAAGCGCCGCCTATTGTAGAAAGAGAACAAAAACAGATAACTGATGTAAAGGAAGCCACGCCAACAAAAGAGGCATTGGTTGCCAAGGAAAGACAAATTCAAGAAAGTGTTACCGAAAAAACGCCAGAATTAAAAAAAGACCTTACTCAAGAGCAAGAGAAAATAGAAAAAATGAGAGCACAAGAAATCATTGATAAAACAAAAAAACAAAAAGAAGAAACAGAAATGTTTCTTGCAAAAGAAAAAAAGCGCGCTGAATTAATTAAGCAAACCCTGACCCAAGAAAAGGAAGTGCTCGCCGCAAAGCTTGCCGAAACCCAAAAGATAGCCCAAGAGCGCCTTGCCGCCGAAAAAGCCAGGGCCCAAAAAGTCCTTGACCAAGAAAAGGAGATGGAAAATGCGATGAGCGAAGTAGTAATAAAAGCAAGTAAGTATCTTGAAGGAGCAAGAAGCCTTGACCCGGGAACCTCGTCTATTATTGTCGAAAAAGAACAATTGAAATCTGCGCTTGCCGCCGAAAAAGCCAGGGCAGAAAAGATCCTTGCCCAAAAACAACAGCTTGAGCAAGCCTTTACCAAAGAGAAAGAAACATTGGCCGCCAAACTGGCAAAAACAAAAAAGGTAGCCGAGGTAAAAATTGCTACAGAAAAAACAAAGGCCAAGCAGCTTCTAGTCAAAGAGAAAAAAACCGAACACGTTATTTCTATTAAAAAGGCACAACTAGAATTGGCGATTGCTAAAGAAAAAAAGGCAATGGGAAAATCTCTGATCACCAAAAAGAAACGAGCCAAAGCCATACTAGTGGAAGAAAAAATAAAAATAGCGGAGGCTTCTATGCAAAAGGAAAAAGCAAGAATGGCAATTCTTGCCGAAAAGAAAAAAGAGGCGGAAAAACTCCGCATTGAAAAAGAAAAAACAAAAGCTGCGCTGGACACAGAGAAAAAGAAAGTAAAAATGGCTATTGCTCAAGAAAAAAAGAAACAGACTGCTATTGCAACTGAGAATAAAAAAATAAAAGCATCCCTTGTGGCCCTTAAGAAAGAAGAAACTGAAAGAATTCGCGCCCAAAAGAAACGAGCAAAAACCATCATTGCCCAAGAAAAAAGAAAACAAAAAGCACTGGCAAAAAAAGATCGTAAAGCGAAAGAACAAGCCGCAACAGCCATTATTGCCGAAAAGAGGAAGGCACAGGCGGCCGCAAAAGAAAGCAAGAAAAGTAAATCCGCTCTTGATAAAATAAAAAGGCAGCTTAAAAAAGCGCTTTAGGTCTCGTCCACAAATAACATCTACCTTTTCATCCAATCTGCGTCCCATCTGCGTCCCAAAAAATAGTATGCGTAGCTTTACTACACCCCCTATATTCTAGCAAGTGAAGGCATTAAGAATACGCATATTCTTAATGACAAGCGGCGAAGAATATATGCTATGCATATTTTTTTGAACGCATCTGGCACACATCTTGGCGAAAAGCCTGGATGTTATTTGTGGACGAGCCCTTAGGAAAAAAACAGGGGTACCCTTTGCCTTCTGTCGCCAAATTGTTATAATGGTTGCATGCCATGGTGTTGTTAATTAATATACGTAACCCTCATGCTAATTTGAGATTTTCTGCTCACGCAGATAAGTTTCGTAACCCTACACAATTATGAAAATTCTTATTGTAGAGGACGAAGATGTCCTATCATCCGTCTTAGCCGAAAAATTTAAAAATGAAGGGTATGAGGTTATGGTTGCCAATAACGGAGACGATGCAAAACCTAAAGCCATAAAGTTTAGGCCTGACGCCATTTTACTAGATTTAGTGATACCTAAAAAAACGGGATTAGAAATATTGAAAGATTTCAAATCCGACACAGAACTCAAGTTGATTCCGGTCATTGTTTTGTCAAACTTGGAGGGTGATGAAATTATTAAAAAAGTCCTTGCCTTGGGCGCAGTGGATTATTTCGTTAAAACCCAGCATCCGATGGCCGAAATCGTTGAAAAAGTCGGACTGCTTTTTACCGACACAAAGGTGGGCAAAAATAGAAAGTAATTTTTAAGAATTATTTTTTGCTAGCATGAACAATAGTAAGCAAAAAATTTTAATTGTAGAAGATGAAGATTCTATCCGCAATGCCTTAAAGGATAAACTGACCGAGGTGGGATTTTTGGTGTTGGAGGCAAAAAATGGTAAACAAGGGGTTGGGGTTGCCCTACAAAAACACCCTGACCTTATTTTACTTGATTTATTGATGCCGGTAATGGATGGCGTTACCATGCTCAAACATATGCGTACCGATGAATGGGGGAAAAATGCGAAAGTAATAATGCTCACTAATTTAAGCGAAAATGAAAGGGTGGATGCATCGGCAGAGCTTGGCGCAAATGATTTTTTAGTAAAAGCTAACTGGAAACTTGAAGAAGTGGTAATAAAAATAAAAAAACTGCTTAGTAAAAAATAATCGTAATCTCCAAGATAGGGAAGACGGCAAGTGTTTTTCCTGGCATGGCGATTATGTATTACAAATCATATGGTAAATGAATCCGGTGGCCCAAAAAAGATACTCGTTATAGAAGAAGTGGAAGATGACGACTCACTTCGAGATGTGCTTGGTGAAAAATTCATTAACGAAGGATTCAATGTCATTAAAGCAAGAAACGGCGAAGAGGGGCTTAAAATCGCCTTGCGCGAACAGCCTGACCTTATCTTACTCGATCTTTTGATGCCAGTAATGGACGGACTAACCATGATGGACAAAATTAGGAATGATGATGGCGCCTATGGTAAAAATGTACCCATTGTCATTTTGACTAATATGCAACCAGATGACGACAAGATCATGTCCGCTGTTACAAAAAACCAGCCGGCTTATTACTTGGTCAAATCCGCCTGGACTATGGATCAATTAGTAGAAAAAGTAAAAGAACGCCTCGGACGAAAGACGTAACTATGGCAAAAACTAAAAAAATAACTCTAGCGTATTTTACTAGAAATATTTCCGTTGTTGTGGGACTGGTTTTGATTTGGCGGGGTATTTGGTATGTGCTAGATGTTTTAGATATCTTACTTTTTAGCAATAGCCGTATTTGGACAGCACTTGGTGGAATTGTCATTGGCCTGCTAATTCTTTACCTGCCAGACAAGGACTTAAAAGAAATTGAAAAATTGTAGCACGTCACAGGATGTTGCTATTTTTATTTTTTGGTATACTATGAATATATATTTTATTCCCCATAAACTATGCCAAAAAAAGTTAAAAAGGTAGTAAAAAAATCCACCGCAGGTGCCAAGAAGAAAATACTTAAAAAGATAAAAAAAATCCAACCCAAAAAAGGGGTGGCTAAAAGTGTTGATTTGGTCAGGTCAAATAAAAATCCGATTATTTTACCAAGAAAAGAATATGGATGGGAGGCCTGGCAAACTTTTAACCCTGGGGTTGTTTTACTTGATCAAAAAATCCATTTTGTGTACCGAGCCATTGGCACTGACGGTATTTCACGGTTAGGGTATGCGGTATCAAAAGATGGAATCACTATTAATGAACAATCTCCCTATCCTGTCTATGAACACAAAACAAATAACGAAGGGGTATTTAACGTATACTCTTTTTTTTCTGGCGGAAGTTTTGGCGGAGCGGAGGATCCGCGACTGGCAAGGGTGGGAAATGAAGACACCCTTTACATGATTTACACCGTATGCAACGACGGTTTACGGGTGGGGTTAAGCTCAATAAAAGTTGAAGATTTTTTAAATAAAAAGTGGAAGTGGAAGCGACCCATGCTTATTTCACCGCCGGGGCAAGTACATAAAAATTGGCTGTTGTTTCCGGAAAAAATAAACGGCAAATACGCCATTTTGCACAGTATCAACCCCCATGTGCAAATAGCCTATCTTGATAGCCTGGAATTTGGCGATAAAAAATATATTGAAAGTTTTCACGGAGGCCAAGCCAGGAAAAAATACTGGGATATGTGGATACGAGGAGTGGGCGCTCCGCCCATAAAAACCAATGACGGCTGGCTGATATTTTACCATGCCATGGATAAAGACTGGAGCAAATATAAAGTAGGAGCGATGCTATTGGATTTAAAGGACCCGTCAAAAATACTGTACCGTTCCAAAAAACCGGTATTGGAACCTAAAGCAATGTACGAAAATAACGGTTTTAAGGGCGGGGTAGTATATGTGTCCGGGGCGGTAGTCAAAGACGGCAAGCTATTTGTATACTATGGCGGAGCAGATAGCTGCGTGTGTGTAGCCTCTGCAAATCTAGATGAATTTATTGAATCCCTTAAAAAAGACAGGGAACCGAAAATAACATTAAAAAAAGTGTAGTGGCGCAGCCGATAAAAATCATTTTTATCATATGCTAATTAAACGTTCCGAAAAAAATCCGATATTAAAACCAAAAACAACCCACTCTTGGGAAACTGAAGGAGTGTTTAATGGATGCCCTATTCAAAAAGGCAATAACATTTATCTTTTATACCGCGCAGTTTCTTCGCCCCACTTCCATGCCATTGCCGATACTAAACTGACAATTTCCAATATCGGCATTGCAGAAAGTATTGATGGCACCAGCTTTCATGACAGAAAATGCCTGATTGCACCCGAAGAACCGTTTGAACGCTTTGGCTGTGAAGACCCGCGAGTGACAAAATTTGGCGATAAATACTATATTTTTTACACTGCGCTTTCAAAATACCCCTTTGGAGCCGATGGCATAAAAGTGGCTGTGGCCATTAGTAAAGATTTAAAAACTATCCAGGAAAAACATCCTGTTACACCTTTTAACGCCAAAGGCATGGCCCTTTTTCCGGAAAAAATTCGGGGAAAAATGTGGGCAGTGTTGACGGCAAATACCGATCAACCGCCGGCAAAAATCGCACTGGCTTCATTTAGCCAAGAAAGCGATATCTGGTCTGAAAAATACTGGCAAGCCTGGTACAAAAACCTTAACAGCCATGCGCTGGATTTGCAACGCAAGCCCCAGGATCAAGTTGAAGTCGGAGCACCTCCCATAAAAACCAAACACGGCTGGCTTTTATTGTATTCTTATATTAATAATTATTTTTCACCCAAACCGATTTTTGGCATAGAAGCTGTGCTGCTTGATTTAAAAAATCCGGCCAAAATCATCGGTAGGACAAAAGCGCCCCTGTTAACCCCGGAAGAATACTATGAAAAAATCGGCGTCATCCCCAATGTAGTATTTCCTTCCGGAGCCTTAGCCAAAAAAAACCTGCTGTATCTTTATTATGGCGGAGCGGATACTGTTTGTTGCCTGGCATTTATAGAAACTGATTTGTTGTTAAAAAAATTGTTAAAAACAGAAAAACCCGTCAAATTTTTACGCGTAAAACAAAATCCAATCATACGCCCCATACAAGAAAACTCTTTTGAATCAAAAGCTACGTTTAATCCGGCGGCAATATATCTTAACAAAAAAGTCCATATTCTGTATCGAGCGATGTCAGAAGACAATACGTCGGTAATGGGATACGCCACCAGTAGTGATGGCATAAAAATTGATTATCGCTCAAAAAAACCGGTCTATATTCCAAGAGAAGGGTTTGAACAAAAAATAGAATCCGGAGGTAATTCGGGATGCGAAGACCCGCGCATCACTAAAATCGGCAACACCATCTATATGCTCTACGCGGCTTTTGACAGCAAGAATCTGCCAAGGGTTGCGTTAACGTCCATAAAAGAAAAGGATTTTTTGCATCAAAGATGGGATTGGAAAAAACCGGTGCTTATATCCACACCAAACGATGATGATAAAGACGCTTGCCTGTTTCCGGAAAAAATCAAAGGAAATTATTTTATCATCCACCGTAGCGGCAACGATATTGATTCGGCATTCAGTCCGACACTGGACTTTGACGGCAAAACCTGGATTGAAGAATACCGCTGGATTGCACCACGCCAGGGCATGTGGGACAGCAGAAAAATCGGGGTAGCGGCGCCTCCCATAAAAACAAAAGAAGGCTGGGTTATGTTTTACCACGGGATTTCAAAAGAGGATGGATTTTACCGGATAGGGGTGGTATTGCTTGATTTAAAAGATCCCACCAAAGTTATTGCAAGGTCGGATGAGCCGATCTTTGAACCGGAAACCAAATATGAAAAAGAGGGGATTGTTTCAAACGTGGTGTTTCCCTGCGGAATAGTTCTTATAAAAAATACATTTTTCATGTA
>MHPA01000008.1:0-9154 GCA_001820255.1 Candidatus Staskawiczbacteria bacterium RIFCSPLOWO2_01_FULL_38_12b
TGCTTGCAATATTCATCTTGATTTTTACTTTAAAGCGGTTGTGATTTTTAGAAAAGTGAATAAAAACAACCCCATAGGTTTATTTTTTGTAGGGTTTTTTATTTTAC
Organism: Candidatus Staskawiczbacteria bacterium RIFCSPLOWO2_01_FULL_38_12b; assembly: GCA_001820255.1. Lineage (GTDB taxonomy): Bacteria > Patescibacteriota > Minisyncoccia > Minisyncoccales > Staskawiczbacteraceae > VGLO01. The sequence goes on from MHPA01000008.1 coordinate 108, forward strand.
GAGGTTTGCAAAAACCCCAAAATCGGTTTAAAGTGAAGCCAATATAGCGGTTCTAACGGCTTCTAACGCATCCCTACCAGACATATGAAGTACAAAACCAAAAGTTTTCTACAAAGATTGCAGATTGCCGCATTCGGGCTGAAAGCCGCTTTTAAAGAAGAGGCTAATTTTAGAATACAGGTCTTGATAGCAACCGTGGTGCTTATTTTTATGGTAGTGTTCCAGGTAAGTGTGGTAGAAAAGTCTATATTGATGTTAACCATTTTAGTAGTGTTGAGCCTTGAATTGATTAATTCGCAAATTGAAAAGTTTTTGGATTTGATTGAACCCAATCATCATCCACGGGTAAAAATCATCAAGGATTTTTCGGCCGGTGCGGTACTGCTTTCGGTAGTTGGTTCGGTTATCATAGGATTGTTGATATTTTTGCCCCGCTTGATATATTTTATAAAATAATATGTATTACGATCTTGTTGTTTTTAACGCTATTAACAGTTTTGCCGGCACGTCAATTTTATTGGACGGCTTGGCGATATTTCTAGCCGATTATCTGCCTTTTGTATTGGGGTTTTGGCTGATATCTTTTTTATGGTATCCTAAAGGGGATCGGATAAAAAACAGGCTCATGGTAATCGTTGCATTATTTTCCGGTCTGGTTGCCAGGTTTGCAATCAAGCCTTGGGTGGTGTTTTTTTACAACCGCCCCAGGCCTTATGTGACCCTGCCTTTTGTTCATAAACTCATTCCGACATTCTTTTTTAGCGATGTGCAATCTTTCCCCTCGGGTCATGCGCTCTTCTTTTTTGCTGTCAGTGTTGCGATATATGGTTTTAATAAAAAATTAGGAATCGTATTTTTTCTAGCATCCGGGGTAATGGCCATGGCAAGGATATTTGTGGGAGTTCATTGGCCCAGCGACATTTTGACGGGGGCTTTTTTAGGAGCTATTACTGGACTTATCATGCGATGGTTTTATATAAAATACCAACCGGTGGCAGACAGGATTATCGCCACCATATTTTAAAATACCGTTACGATGAATACAAAAAATAAAAAAAGGGTGTTTGCGGGTTTTTGTCTTTTTTGTACAGCGATTATTTCCCTGTGGGTATTTGAAGTGTATGTCCCGCACTCTTTTTCTCAAAAGACCACTACGGTTTATCGTGTGCAAAAGGGCTTTGGGGAAAGGGAAATTTCCCGGCAGTTGCAAGAACAGGGGCTTATCAAACAAAGCATGTTTTTTAATTTGTATGTGATGGCTACAGGTAATCACGGAGCTTTGCAGGCCGGCAATTATGCACTTTCCCCGTCAATGTCCATTGCTAAAATGGTAAAAAAGTTTGTTTTGGGTGACGTGGTAAAAAACAATATCACCATTATTGAAGGCTGGGATATTGAAGATATTGCGGCGTATCTTGAAGATAAAAGTATATATCCTAAAAAAGATTTTTTTACCGCAAGTCTCCAGGATTTTAGCATTGACTATGATTTTTTAAAGGATAAGCCCAAAACTTCTGGATTGGAGGGGTATATATTCCCTGATACCTATCAGATTTCGGCGTACCAGTCCCCAAAAGAGTTGGTGCAAAACGCCCTAAATAACCTGGACAAAAAGCTTACGCCCGATATGAAAAAAGAAATCATCGTCCAGCACAAATCCATATTCCAGATTATTACCATGGCTTCCATTCTTGAAAAAGAGGTAAAAACGTTAGAAGATAAAAAAATTGTTGCAGGGATTCTTTGGAAACGCATGGATAGCGGCATGCCGTTGCAGGTTGATGCGACCATTAACTATATTACCGGCAAAAATAACCGGAGCGCTTTGATAAAAGATACCAAAATAGATTCGCCCTACAATACTTACAAATACACTGGCCTGCCCCAGGGGCCCATCTGCAATCCCGGTTGGGACAGTATTTTGGCGGCCATATATCCAAAAAGCAGCCCTTATTGGTATTATTTATCCGCAAAAAAAACCGGTACCACGATTTTCAGTAAAACCTTCCAAGAACACAATCTTGCCGCATATCACTATTTGTAAGATTATTTACTATTGCAAATAACAGCTGCGAAACCTCCTGTTATTTTTTATTAAAGTGGGAAATGAGGGAATAGGGAGTGAGGAATGGGGGGGATAGCCATCATTTAGCATTTATCCAAAAAGCAGCTCTTACTGGTATTATTTATCCGCAAAAAAAACCGGCACCACGATTTTTAGCAAAACGTTAGAAGAACACAACGCAGCAGTACAAAAATATCTGCAATAATGTTGTATTTTTGGTTTATAAAAAGTAAGTAAAATTAAAAAATTTATCTGTACTACGAATTCAGAAGCTTCTTAATTTGTAGTATAGATAAATTTTAGCATTATGGTAGAAGAATTAAGAAGTGAAACCCCCGAAGATAAAAAAGAGCAGAATCGAGAAGAAATATTAGATACTTTAGAGCTTGCGTTTAATGAAAAGTCCCAAGTTTTATTAACCGACACGACCGGTAATAAGGCAGAAGCTTTTATTGTGGGACTTGAGAATGGTATTTTATCAATTCGTGTAGAAGGTACTGTCAAAAAAGTTGAAGATGGTGTTGAAACGTATGTCCAGGAAGTAGTTGAGATGCCAATGGAACTAGATCGGATTGAAAGTGTGGAATTGGTTGGAACACAAGAAGTTGACGGATCTGCGTCAGAAAGAATGAAAGAATTACAAGAAAGAGCAGATGGGGAAAGGGAAGCGGAAAATAGAAATCCCGAAAAAATAGAAAAATTAAAAGAAGAAATTGAGGGTGAGTTTGAAAAAACTCCCACTAAAGAAGAAATATTTGCTTTACTTAGGGTGGATATAGAAAAATGCTTAATAACTAAAGAAGAAAGAGATGACAAGGGAATAAAGTTCTTAGAATTTAAAATTGAGGATAAAGAAAAGAGTCGAGTAATTGAGTATTCGTATGCCAGGGATATAAAAAGCGATGAACGAGCACCGCATTTTGGCGGGCTAGAAACAGATATTTATGAAACTATATATGATCAAACTGGTGATTTTATTAAATTTCCAGAAAATATTTATCGATATAAAAATGGCATTTGGGCAAAGTTATAGGTTTGGAGTGATATTGACAAAAGTTATAAGATAGATTAGGATTAGGGAAATTAGATCTAAGCCGCAGACAATAGGTAAGCATCCGCCTTCGCTAAAGCTATGGCGGACACCGTAAACCCTATCGAGGCGAAACGTTTTTGCTTGGCCTAAGTGAAGCCGAAGGGCTTGCACCCAGCGAGCGAAGCGAGTCGAAGTGTCTGCAGGTCGCAGGCTTTTTATTTTGAATAAACCCCAATGACCAATTCCCAATGACCAATGAAAAACCTAATGACTAAATGACCAAAACCTTTTGGAATTTAGAAATTAGGATTTATTTGGAATTTGGAGTTTGGGATTTGGGATTTCATAGACATGGCACTAACCAAAGAAAAAAAACAAAAGTCGTTAGCGGATTTAAAGACATATATTGCAAAGCAAAAATCAATCATTTTTGCAGATTTTTCAAAAGTAAATTCTAAGGATTTATTTACATTGAGAAAACAGTTAAAAGAAGCAGGGTGTTCTTTAAAGGTAGCTAAAAAAACATTGATAAGAATTGCATTTGGCCAATCTAATATTTCCTATTGGAATAAGATTAAAAGCAGTGTTCCCGGCCAATTGGCGCTGGTATTTGGAATTGATGACCAAGTGGCTCCGGCCAAGATTGCTAACAAATTTACCAAAGTTAATGAAAACTTTAAAATCTTAGGAGGTATTTTTGAGGGCAAGTTTATTGACAGGGAAAGGGCATTGGTGTTGGCCAATTTACCATCTCGTGATGAGCTATTGGGAAGATTATTAGGTTCTATTTCCAGTTCAACGGCAAGCTTTGTCAGGGTATTAGATAAAATAAGGGAAAGTAAAACTAAGAATTAAGATTTACGATTTAAGATTTATGAATACGACGTAAATACGTCACATTCTTAAATCATATATCATAACAATATGGCAGAAGAAACAAAAATGGAAGTTCCAGCCAAATTTGAAAAGTTGGTTTTGGAAATCGAAAAAATGTCAATTGTAGAATTGGCAGAATTGGTAAAAGTGCTAGAAAGTAAATTCGGCGTTTCAGCCGCCGCTCCGGTTGCTATGGCTCAAGCCGCCGCCGCTCCAGCCGAAGAAAAAACCTCTTTTAATATTGAATTAAAAGAAGTGGGAGCGCAAAAAATCGAAGTTATTAAAGTGGTTCGCGATGTGACCGCAAAGGGATTGAAAGAATCAAAAGATGTTGTTGACGCAGTGGCCACCGGTCCTCAAATGGTAAAAGAGGGGATAAAGAAAGAAGAAGCAGAAGAGATCAAAAAGAAATTTGAAGCAGCCGGGGCCAAAGTGGAAATTAAGTAATCTTGGCAATAAAAAAAGCCTTTAGGCTTTGAATTACGAAACCCCTCGGAGGTATTTTTCCAAAATTTGGAGATAGAAATTTGATAGAATTTTTAGGCCTGCCCTGCGGGCCCGCCTAAAAATTATAGCAAATTTATAGCCCAAATTTTGGTAAAAGACCCCGAAACACTTTTAAAATAGGGGGTTTCGTAATTCAAAGCTTTAGGGGCTTTTTTTATTGCTTCTTTTTACTGAAAAATGGTAAAATAGAAGTCAGTGGTAATGTGCCATAAAATCCCAATGGTTACTACATATAAAAAAATTTATTGGACCGACCACGCTAAGGTAAAAATGCGCCAGTATGGGCTTTCTAAAAGTAAATTATTACAATTACTTTATAAATCGGAAAGAAAAGAGCCGGGGATTGCTCCTGGAACCATGGCATTGATGCAAAAAAATAGATCCTATTCAAAGGCCAAAAATAAAAAGTCTCCGGGGGAAATTTGGCTCATGTATCAAGATATTAAAGATTTAAGAAAAATAATCAGCGCATGGCGTTATCCGGGAATTTCAAAACCAGGGGAAAGCATCCCGATCCCCGACGATATCCGCCACCAGCTACTTAGAGATGGTTGCAAAACTCCACATTTGGCCTAAATTCCTATTTTTCGCCTGCAAATTCGCTATAATTTCTCAGCTTATGGCAAGCATAAACCTTCAAATTCTATCAAATTTCCAGATTCGAAAAATAGAAATTTATGCTCAAAAGCGAGTTTTGTAACCATCTCTTAATAACTATGAATACGCATAATATCTTGGGGTATGTATTACTGGCTATCGGATTATTATTAATCGGGTTGGCGCTTTTTCAATCTTACCAAATTTTTACCGGTGGCACCCAGGCTCCTGTATTATTTAAAGCGCAAATGTCCGGACAGCCTTTAAAAACCGATACTGCAAATAATCCGCAGGATCTGCAAAAACAGATTAACCAAGAAATAGCAAAACAGATCAGTCAAATGATTCCGGCTGATACTTTGCCTAAAGTTTTAAATTTGGCAAGCTGGTCAATGCTAGCCGGAATTTTAATCTTTGGCGGCGCAAAAATAGCTGGTCTTGGCATCACGTTAACCAAACAGGTCTAATAACCATGGAAGATTTTAAAAAACCAACTTCTGCAAAAAATTTCAGGGCGCTTGGTCAAAATTCCAGCGAGCATGGCCAGGCAAGGGAAAATATTATTGTTGTATGGATGATGTGGCATTTTTACCAAATGCCCAAGTTTTTATTATTAGTTTGGAAAAATTATATTTTATTTACTTTGGATTTTTTTTCCGCACCTCTATTGTTTGCAACGCTCTTTTCTCCATGGAGGAAATATAAGTGGAGATATCCCAGGGGATTTGATATCGCCGAGTATTTTAATACCTTTATCTCCAATTTTTTTTCCAGAATTATAGGTGCGGTATGCCGGTTTTTTTTAATTATCACCAGTGTTGTTTTTTTAATAGCGATATGGTTTGCCGGCGCAGCAGTAATATTAACTTGGGTATTAATTCCTTTTATATTCATTGCATTAATTTTATTATTGTATGGAATTTAATTTTGATACCAGAAATACTTCCGTTTCTAGGGCATACAAATTACTCTCATTTCCCCTGTTTGCCTATGCCAAATGGTTGGCTATAGTATTTTTGTATTTGTTTATCATTTCTTTACTGTTTGTCGGGGCTTCTTTTTTCGGGATTTTACCGGAAAATATCGCGATAAAAATTTCAATAGTATCAGCGCTTTTGGCTATAGTGTTTTGTGAAATATATTTATTTGTAAAGTTAAAGATAACAAAGCCGAAAATTTCCTTGTCATTATCATCTGCCATTAAAAATTCCCAAACATATAACATGGCGGAATTTTTAAGCATTGACGCGTGCGGTATTATTGAGGAAGCGATACGGGCCTGTAAAAAAAGGAGACTTTCGGAAGTAACTTCCGAATCGATTTTGTACGCCGCATTAAAGATCAATAACGAAGTTAAAATACTGATGTACCGGTTAGGGATTGATGTGAAAACACTCAAGGAAGATATAAAAAATTATTTGGAAAAACAGCCGCGCCAAGAAAAATTTAACCTGTTGCTTTCAAAACCCTTCCAAGAAACCATCAAAGAGGCGGCGGGGCTGGCGGTTTTACGAGGACATGCAACGATCGGAGAAAAAGAACTTTTAACAGCCCTTGTGCACTGCGATGAATTTTTTAAAAAAGTGTTAGTTGAGCACGATTTGAAAGAAAAAGACGTTGAAAACATAACGTTGTGGCTTGATGTATTGGAAGATCGTATTTTACAAAGCAAAAAGTTTTGGACAAAAGAAAATTTATCCCGATTTGGTTCATTGGGCAAAGATTGGGCGTCTGGATTTACCGTTACCTTGGATCAATTTTCCATCGACTGGACATCGGTTATCAGCAAGGATATTTTTAGCGAAGTGATTGGCCATAAAAAAGAAGCGGATGAAGTTGAAATAGTGCTGGCTAAATCCAAACTAAGCAATGCGTTGATTATTGGGGAGGCCGGTGTGGGGCGCAAAAGTATCGTGCAGGTGGTGGCTTCGCGCTGTTTTCTGGGAACGGGATTGCCGGAACTTCGCAATAAAAAGGTAGTTGAATTAAATATGATTTCTTTGCTTGCTCAGGTGCAGGGGCAGGAAAATCTGGAAATAACCCTAGACCAGATTTTTTTGGAAGTATTAACCGCTGGAAATATTATTTTAGTGATTGATTCGCTGGAAAACTTCGTAGAGCAAAAAATATCGCGCCCCGGTTCTGCTGACATATCGGTGATACTGGGCAAGTATTTGTCGTTGCCAAATTTTCATTTTATTGGCATTACTTCGTTTGATGGTCTTCATCGGAATATGGAGCAGAATCCTTCTTTTTTGGAGTACTTTAGGAAAATCGAGGTATTGGAAGTATCAGAATCGGATACCATTAGAATTTTGCAAAATGTGGCATTGCGTTTGGAGGCAAGGTACCGCATTTTAATAACGTATCCTGCCATACGGGAAATTATCAATTTGACGGGAAGGTATTTTCCAAGTACCCCATTTCCTAAAAAAGCCATTGATGTATTGGATGAAGCCGCGACATATGTAAAATCCATGAAAGAAAAAATAGTTCTGCCTTCGCATGTGGCCAAAATTGTTTCAGATAAAACCCAGATTCCGGTGGGTAAAATGGAGTTTAAAGAAAAATCAGTATTATTGAATTTAGAAAATTTAATTTCCCAAAAAATAATCGGCCAGCAGGAGGCGGTAAATGAAATCGCCATAGCTTTAAGGAGGGCAAGGTCGGGTCTTGGTTCTAAAAAGCGGCCCATGGGAGTGTTTTTATTTTTAGGCCCCACGGGAGTTGGTAAAACTGAAACCGCAAAAGTCCTTGCCGAAATTTATTTTGGACGGGCCGCAAATGATTTTACAAAAGTCCAGTCGTCTGATTTGGCGCAAGAAAAAATGATAAGAATTGATATGTCTGAGTTTCAGTCAATGTCTGATGTCGGCCGTTTGATTGGACAGGCGGTTCCCGTAGAGCAAGAGGGCCTTTTGACAACTCCGGTCAGGGAAAATCCTTTTTCATTGGTGTTGCTTGATGAAATAGAAAAAGCCCACCCCAACATTTTAAATTTATTTTTACAGGTTTTTGATGAAGGGCATATTACCGACGGCCAGGGAAGGAAGATTCTTTTTACCAATACTATTATTATTTGTACGTCCAATGCGGGTGCGGAGTTGATTTTTAAGCAGGCTGAAGCGGGTAGCGTAATAAAAAAAGACGACATTATTGATGTTCTTTTTGCCAAAGGTATTTTTCGTCCGGAATTTATCAACCGGTTTGATGCTACCGTGCTTTTTCATTTATTAACCAAAGAGAATCTTATGGACATCGCCCAATTACATCTTTTAAACCTTCAAAAGAATCTTAAGGAAAAAGATATCAACTTTATCATTACCGGTGCTTTAAAGGAAAAAATTGTAGAGCTTTCATATAAACCGGAATTTGGAGCCAGAGAAATGAGAAGAGTGGTGCAGGATACCATAGAAAACGTTATTGCCGCAGCTTTGTTATCTGACAAGATAGCTAGGGGAGATACCATTGAGATAAATCCAGAAAATTTTGAAATAGTCCGATCGGTTATATAGGGGCCCAATACAAGGTAAAATGAAGTTTCATGGAAGAAAAAAATAGCAAACCAATTCAAGGTCAAGCAGAGCCTAAAAAAAACAGGGTGCTTTTTAGTAATATCATATCAAAGATTTTAGGAATATCAGGAGTCGTTTTAGTTATTTTAATCATCGGTCTTGGCGCTCTTTTGGCGGGCCATGTATGGAATCCTTCATGGAATCCGTTTGTAAAATAGCAAAGTCAGGCAATAGACTTATTCCTAAATAAGATTTGCAACGAAAAGCAATCTTCGAAATTCCCCGCACCAAAACGCGAGGGATAAAAATCATTGGGCAATAGCATAAAATGCAAACGTTTGCATTTTATGCTATTACGGGGGCCTTAGGCTTACTGCTTAATGCTATAGGCGCAAACCCATGAATACGTTGTAATTATGTGTATAAAAACCAAGATAATATCTTGGTTTTTTGT
>MHPA01000008.1:9268-11095 GCA_001820255.1 Candidatus Staskawiczbacteria bacterium RIFCSPLOWO2_01_FULL_38_12b
TAAAATTCAAATAGTGAATTAGGTGTGGATAAATAGCCTATTTTAAGACTAAAATAGGCTATTTTTAGTAACGTGTTGACGCATAGCCATATTATAGGATATAAATAGATGTAGGTGGATAAAAGTGGATAAGAGTGGGAAAAGATATGAAAGTGGGGGATAAGTCAAATCACATAACACGTAACATGAAACACATAACAAAAGAAACGTTGTCGTGTTTTGTTCCATGTTCCATGTTCCATGTTTCATGTTAATCGGCCAATACAAACATACCGTAGACATTAAAAAGCGCTTGGCCTTACCAGTTAAGTTTCGCACAGAATTGGGAACTAAGGTAATTATTACTAAAGGAGTTGAAAATTGCTTGGTGGTGTATACGGAAAAAGAATGGGAAATGATGTCGCAAAAGTTAGGCAATTTGCCGATATCGCAGGGTGAGGCAAGATCATTTGCCCGGCATTTGTTGGCAAGCGCTATGGAAGCGGCACCAGATAAATTAGGAAGAATACTGATACCGGATTATTTAAAAGAATATGCAGACTTGAAAAAAAATGTGGTTATTTGCGGATTATCAAATCGTTTGGAGGTTTGGGATGAGCAAAAATGGACAGCGTATACAAAAAATGCGGAAAAGGGAGTGGAGGAAATTGTTTCAAAATTAGGTCCGCTCGGCATATAAAAATATATGGAAATATGACACATATCCCCGTTCTTACTAAAGAAGTATTGGAATATTTAGATCCAAAGCCCAATGAAAATATGATTGACGCAACCATAGGAGAGGCGGGGCATGCGCTTTTACTGTTAGAAAAAACTAAGCCAGACGGTAGAGTTTTAGGGATAGATTTGGATGCAAAGCAAATAGAACATGCGAAAATACAAACCGGCAATTTTTCCAAGCGAGTAGTTTTAGTAAATGATTCGTACGCTAATATTAAAGAAATCGTCCAGAAAAATAATGTTAAACCCATTTTTGGAATTTTATTGGATTTGGGTTATTCGTCCTGGCAGATAGAACAATCAACCAAAGGATTTTCTTTTAAAAAAGACGAAATCTTGGACATGCGATATGATTTGCAGGATAGTTTGACAGCCCAAAAAATTGTTAATGAATACCCGGAGCGCGAAATTATAAAAATATTACAAGAATACGGCCAAGAGCGGTTTGCAAAGCAGATTGCCGGAAAAATTACCGAGCAACGGAATATAAAAAGAATTCAAACGACATTCCAATTAAAAGAAATAATAGAACATGCGGTACCTAAAAAATTCCAATACGGGAGGATTCATTGTGTGACAAAATCATTTCAAGCATTAAGAATCGCAGTGAATAGAGAGTTGGATAATCTTGCAAGCGCATTGCCGTCTGTTATTTCGGTTCTTTCTCCCGGTGGAAGATTAGTGGTAATATCTTTTCATTCTTTAGAAGATAGAATGGTGAAGCATTTCTTTAAGAACAAAGAAAAAGAAGGGGTAATAAAAATATTAACGCCAAAGCCCATATCGGCCGGTCAACAAGAAATATTGGAAAACCCCCGTTCAAGGTCGGCAAAATTAAGGGCGATAATAAAAAACGAGAAAATAGAAGTATGACTACTGCTACGTTAAACTACAAATCAATCCAGTATAAAATAAGCTTGACGCGCTTAATAAAAATAAACTGGAAACGGGTGTATATTGCAGCGTTAGCATGCTCGTTGATGTTATTGGTGCTTTATATTTTCAGGGTCAATGAATTAACCCAAGGTGCTTTTTTAATTAAAAATTATACTAAAAAAATATACGCCATTTCACAGGAAAATAAAATACTGGAGTCTGATTTCGCAG
>MHPA01000008.1:11101-13958 GCA_001820255.1 Candidatus Staskawiczbacteria bacterium RIFCSPLOWO2_01_FULL_38_12b
GCCTTTTGGGTCAAGTCCAGGAAAGGGCGAGCCAGCTTGGTTTTAAAAAAACTACCCAGGTAACTTATATCCAAATGTTGCAAAATTCATTAGCAGAAGCTAAGTAGAGCGGTAAGGGTACGAGCCCTAAAATATGAAAAATTGGAGGTTAACGTTATTTATATTACTATTCTTTATTGCGGCACTTGTTATCATAGGCCGCTTATTTTATTTGCAGGTGGTAAATCATAAGTTTTACCAAGCACAGGCATTGGGCCAGCAAACTGGATTCACTGAAGTTTTTGGAACCAGGGGCGAAGTTTTTTTTAAAAATAGCAAAGACAATCATGGGGCTTTTGGCATAGCAGATGCCAAAAGTTTAGCTATTAACAAGGACAAATGGCTGCTTTCTGCCGTTCCTGGCAATGTAAAGGATAAATCTGCGGTCGCTTTGCTGTTAAGCAATGCTATCGGCGATTCAAAAGAATCTATTTTATCTAGACTGGAAAAGCCCGGTTCTTATGTTGTGATAAAAAAAGATCTTGTGGAGTCGCAAATACAAGCGATAAAAAATACAAATATAGAGGGGGTAACGCTAGAAGCGGTTCCGTCGCGATATTATCCCCAAAAAAACACCGCCTCTCAGGTGGTTGGATTTTATGGTGGCGCCCTTGAAGGCCAGTATGGCATAGAAGGTTATTATGAAGATCTTCTAAAAGGGAAGCGGGGTATTGAAGAAAGGAAAAAAGGTTTGAGTATTATTAATTCAGATCAGGCGGCGAATCTTAACGGATCAGATCTTTATTTAACCTTGGATTATAATATACAATTCCAGGCGGAATCATTACTAAAAGAAGAAAAGATAAAAAATAACATAGCATCGGGCCAGATTATTGTGATAAAGCCGGATTCGGGTAGGATTTTAGCCATGGCTAATTTCCCCTCGTTTGACCCAAATGCGTATTCAAAAGAGCGGGATTTGGCTATTTTTCAAAATTCGGCAATCCAAAAGCTTTTTGAACCGGGATCCGTATTTAAGCCATTTACCATGGCTATGGTTTTACAGGAAAATAAGGCTACTCCCGCCACCACATTTATAGATACGGGGTCAGTAACTATCGGGCCCGATACCATCAGAAACTTTAATCATGAGGTATATGGCAAGCGGGATCTGTCGGGGATTTTAGAAAAATCCATTAATACAGGAGCCGTATTTCTTTCTTCGTTAATTTCCCATCAAACATTTTCAGATTATTTGGATGTGTTCGGTTTTAATGACAAAACCGGGATTGATTTGCAAGGAGAAGTTGCTTCTCAAAATGAATTATTAAAGCATGGTTCGGACTTTGGATTTGCCACGGCTTCATTTGGACAAGGCGTTGAAATGACCCCGATTCAATTGGTTCGAGCTTTTTGTGTCTTTGCCAATGGTGGAAAAATGCCAAAACCCTACATTGTTGAAAAAATCGTGCATGGCCAGGAAGAAGAAATTACCCAGCCGCGTATTTTAACTTCGGTTATTTCCCCGGAGACTGTTTCCGAAGTTACCACCATGTTAATTAATGTAGTGGAAAAGGGTTATGGTGATGGAGCGAGAATTCCCGGATATTATTTGGCAGGTAAAACGGGAACCGCACAAGTGCCTTTTGAAAATAAAAAAGGATATTACCCTGATAAAACCATTCAAAGTTTTATTGGATACGGACCGGCATTAAAACCCCAGTTTCTTATTTTGGTAAAATTAGACGATCCGAAAGTTCCCAAGTCGGCGTTGTCGGCGGTTCCCGTATTTAAAAAATTAGCACAATATATTATCAATTACTGGCAAATACCGCCGGATTACGATGTCACTCGTTAATTTTATCAAAAGATCGTTTTTTGATAACAAAACTTCGCTTTTGTTTGTTGTTTGCCAGAGCTAATTATATTAATATTCTTGCGGAAAAATTAATACAAGCGGAAAAAATAATGAAACTGGAAAAGAAGAGGGTGTATGAAAATACAAAAAAATAATTTGTCTTACAATTTATCAACGTTGATAAATTGTAAGACAAATTATTTTTTTGTTGGTTTTGCCTTTTACTTTTTTTTAAAAAACTGATTATCTGGCGGGCAACGTGGGACGAACTTACCATCTTTTTCATGAAGTTGTCTTCCGACTTTTTCGTCCCTTAGTTGTTTTTATCTTAGTGGTTTTTTGGTAGAAATACAAATTTATATAAAAAGAACCCCTCTTTGCAATTCCATTTGCAATAAGGGGTTTTGTGTACTTACGCTTTAGACAATCGCTGTTGCAGGGTTGCTTCAATGCGTTGTCGTGCCATGTAGAGTACGTTAGTGGGTAGACAGACCGCAACATCTCCTCGTTCTGCATAGAAACTGTCTTGCGGAGTTGATCCTCTTATGTCCATCCCGTAGAGACGCAGTTGATTATCCCAGATGGGACTACCCGAGAAACCAGGACGGCTAACCATTTGCAACAAGTGATGTCCAATCCAGCCTTCTTGTTGTAACTGATTTTGTCGCTCATGGTCATCAAGTGCTACGGAATGTGTTTCTTTGACAGAAAACTTGCAGAAAACAATCCATTTCTTGTTGTGAATTGATTGTGATGCTACAAAAACTTCGTAGTAGCCTCGAAGTGGCTCGCAACGATTTTGCGCATTATACAAAATCTGTCCATCAACAATATTCAGATTATCTGCATGCAGAGAAAAGGGTTTCGTTGGTGCATTTGAAGAATCCCGAACCAAGAAAAATGCGACGTCATTTTCTGCTTCAGGGTCTTCAATCGGACTGCCGACACAGGTGAGAATCGTTGGCTTAGGATTTTTGAATGCGATGACATTTCGGTAGTCAGGCATCCAAAAAAATTGCA
>MHPA01000008.1:13978-17091 GCA_001820255.1 Candidatus Staskawiczbacteria bacterium RIFCSPLOWO2_01_FULL_38_12b
GCCGTAGTCCATTATCAAATCGTTCAATCATAAACCCCATTGAACGAGGATAATGGATGCTACCCGTTAGCAAGTTGGGAGAACCAACGAATGTGATGCTAATCAAGGGACTCGTATTTCCGCCTAGCATGTCGCAAACCAATTTTGCCTCGACAGGATAGGTATCATGCTTTTTCTTGGCACGATCCTTTTTCTTGCCTTTTCTCATGATTATCTCCTTGAAAAGTACTATTGTTTCTCAAAATATACTAATTTACTCAAAAAGTCAACAATAAAACTCGACTTCGCAGAATACTTATTTCCTTTGTTTTCCCACTCCAAGCGTTTAAAAAATATTATTACAACAAAAAAGAAGTAAAAACTTCTTTTTTTTGTGACTGCGGTCCCATGGGGATTTGAACCCCAGTTACAGCGTTGAGAACGCCGTGTCCTAGACCGGGCTAGACGATGGGACCAAATTTATGGAACAGGTAACATGGAGCATGGAACAAAACTACGGTATCGTGCTTTTTGTTATGTGTTCCATGTTATGTGTTATGTGATTATTAACTTATCACAAAATCTTACCTTTGTCTAAATACCTTGAATTACGAAATGATCATAGAAAAGATTTTTTCGGTCTCTTTATGGTAAATTTTGCCGCCAGCTGCGTAAAAGTTTGTTATACGTATGCGTGGCTACGTCTAAAAACTTTTCCACATCTGGCGGTAAAATTTCCTCATAAATAGTTCCGAATCATTTCGTAATTCAAGGTAAATTATGGTACAATTACCATACCGTGAATTACGAAATGGTTTCTTTGGATTTTTTTCAATTTGCAACCTCCGCTTCGCTCCGGGAGTCCCTCTGGGTCCAGGAGATAGAAATGTGATCTGCCTGTGCGCAACACGCAGACAGGTAGAACTTTTTATCGTAGCCTACGGCTACGGGAAAAAGTTATAGCAGATTTATAACCGAGGATAGCGAAGGAAGTAAATATGCCGCAGTATATTTACTTCCAAGCGACGCAGGTTATATGCTTTGCATATAGCCAAAAATTGGTAGGGACGCGAGGCGTAATTTGTCGCAACAAATTCGCCCCGTCCTAGAAAAGACAAGAAAAACTGTTTAAAATGTCCATTTCGTAATTCACGGTACTATATGCTTAAAAATATCTTTAAAAATTATGTCTATCCGATAGCCACCTTGGCGGGCAGCATTATCGGGGTTGGTTTTTTGTCACTGCCCTATATTACATTAAAAGTTGGCAGTATTGCCATGCTTTTTTATTTTATTGCCCTTGCCGCCGTAGTGGTATCCATTCATGTGATGTTTGGACAGATTAGCCTAAAAACGCCTGACCATAAAAGGTTCCCCGGATTTGTGGAATTTTACCTGGGCCAGTGGCCAAAAAAAATAGCTCTAGTATTAATTGTATTGGGAAGCTTTGGTATTTTACTGGCATATTTAATTATCGGCGGACAATTTTTAAGCATTCTTTTGCAGCCCTTTTTTGGCGGCAGTCCCTTAACATATATTTTTTTATATTTTGTTTTAGCAAGTTTTATTATTTATTTTGGCATAGCCGCTATTAGCAGAGCGGAGTTTTTAGCTCTGACGCTTTTGTTGGTTTCATTTACGATTATTTTTATAAAAGAATCCTGGCAAATTTCCATTGGCAATCTAATTGCCTTGCCCCAAGAGTTTCAAATTTCAAATGTATTTTTGCCGTATGGAGCCATTCTTTTTTCACTGTGGGGTGTCGGTTTAATTCCGGAAGTGGAGGAAATGGTAGTTGGCAGGAAAAAATCCCTTAAAAAGATTATTATCATATCAACATTAATCCCGGCGGCGGTGTACCTTATATTTATTTTTTTAATTTTGGGAATATCGGGAAATCAAACCACTGATTCAGCTTTGTTGGGCCTTAAGCATTTTTTAGGGAAAGAGATGTTTTTGGTGGCGATTTTCATGGGTTTTACCACCACCTTTACTGCATTTATTGCGCAGGGCCTGCTATTAAAAAAAACATTTATGTACGATATGGGTATTAAGGAATTTTGGGCATGGGGGATAACGTGCGCAACACCCTTGGTGCTTTTTTTACTGGGTTTTAACTCTTTTATTCCTTTGATATCTTTTGTTGGAGGGGTCTTGCTTTCTATTAACGGCATTTTAATTTTATTAATGTATAGGAAAATAGGCGGCAAGGCAATTGCCATCTACCCATTGCTGTTAGTTTTTGTCTTGGGGATTATTTACGAAATAGTGTATTTTACAAGATAAATTATTAAATTAGGAATTTATACAATGGCTTGGTATTTATATATTCTTATCTTCATATTTTCTTCTTTTATTCTTTCCTGGCTAAGTTCTATGTTGATTGCGTCGTTAATCAACGTGGCAAAATATTTACGATGGAAAGAATTTGTCATAGCTTTTTTTGTAATGGCATTTGCCGCTTCTTTGCCAAACTTATTTGTTGATCTTAGTGCTGTTTTTCATGGAATGCCAGAACTTGCGTTGGGTGATATTATTGGTGGAAACTTAATTGATTTGACCCTTGTTTTGGCAGTAGCAGTATTTTTCAGCCGGAATGGGTTTTCGGTACGTAGCGAGATGGTGCAAAAAAGCGCTATTTTTACCTCGATAATTGCCGTGTTGCCGTTAGTATTAATTTTTGACAAAAGACTAGACAGGATAGACGGAGTCATTTTAATTTCAGCTTTTATTTTTTATTCTTGGTGGCTTTTTTCAAAGAAAGAAAGGTTTAAAAAAACTTATGCAGGTACCGATAAAAAGTTTGTGAGGGGATTTAAGAGTTTTTTAATAAATGTAGCAAAAATAGCGGTATTGTTGGTATTGCTTTTAATTGCTTCACAGGCGGTGGTAGGTTCTGCACAATTTTTTTCCAATACCTTAGGGATTTCACTTTCTTTAGTGGGAATTTTGATTATTGGTTTGGGTAACTGTTTCCCTGAAATGTATTTTTCCATTATTTCCGCAAGAAAAGAAGAGAATTGGCTGGTGTTGGGGGATTTGATGGGGTCGGTTATTATTACGTCAACCTTGGTATTAGGAATTATCGCATTAACATCGCCATTTGTCGTGCGTGATATTTCTCCATTTTTTAT
>MHPA01000008.1:17107-18610 GCA_001820255.1 Candidatus Staskawiczbacteria bacterium RIFCSPLOWO2_01_FULL_38_12b
AAGCGGTAAAAAAGTCACAAAAAAAGAGGGATTAATGCTGCTTGCCATCTATGTCATTTTTTTAATTACTGAAATTTTTATTATATAAAGATAGAGTATATAGGGCTTGTATAAAATTCATATGAAAAAAACAAATCATAAAAAGAATCAAATTGGAATATTTGCTTTACTGGGTCTTTGTATGGGTTCGCTTGGGGTGGTGTATGGCGATATTGGCACATCTCCTTTGTATGCAATTAACGAAATATTTTTTGGCCATGGAAATACCTTGCCAAGTCAGGCAAATGTGTACGGGGTTATCAGTTTAGTGGGATGGGTTCTTACGCTAATAATCACCTTAAAATATATTACGTTTGTTTTGCGTGCGGACTCTGATGGCGAAGGGGGGGTGTTCTCCCTTTTAAGTATTTTGCGCCAGTCGAAAGTAAAGCGCGTGGTCATTACGGGTATTCTTATTTTAGCTGCGGGCTTGCTGTTTGGTGAAGGTATTATTACACCATCAATTTCTGTTCTTTCAGCGATTGAAGGGTTAAAGGTAATAAATCCCGCCTTTGAAAAGTTTGTAGTTCCCCTTACGATTATTATTCTTACCTTGCTATTTGCGTTCCAAAGCAAGGGAACCGGCAAGATTGGAAGGGTATTTGGACCTATTATGATAGTTTGGTTTTTGATTATTGGAATTTTAGGGTCTTGGCAAATATTTTGGCACCCACAAATTTTATATGCATTAAATCCTTTAGAAGGCATCCGTTTTATTTTAAGTATTGGAGCTTTTAAAACCATGGCAGTATTGGGATCAGTGGTATTGGTAATTACGGGGGGGAGGCACTTTTTGCAGACCTCGGGCATTTTGGGCGCCGCCCTATACAACTTAGTTGGCTTTTTTTAGTGTATCCTGCTTTATTGCTTAATTATTTTGGACAAGGAGCGTTTCTTTTGGGCAGAATAAATTCTGCTCCCACAAATATATTTTTTGGTATGGTGCCACCATTTTTTCTTTATCCTATGTTGATTTTGGCAACCTTTGCCACTATCATTGCAAGCCAGGCGCTTATTTCCGGTATTTTTTCTTTAATTGCCCAGGGAATGAATATTGGCTTGGTCCCGCGATTACGTATTAAGCATACCAATGCTAAGCATGAAGGCCAGATTTATATTAACGCTATTAATTGGATTCTCTATGCCTGCTGCATAGAATTGGTGTTGATATTTAAAACAAGTGCCGGTCTTGCAGCAGCTTATGGGTTAGCGGTATCGGGAGTTATGCTTTCAACTTCTTTGGCAATGATTCCTATTGTTATTGAACAGTGGCGTTGGCGCCGGTGGATTGCCTATGTTTTATTCGGCGGATTCTTAGTTATTGATGCAAGTTTTCTTTTTTCTAATAGCCTGAAATTTTTACAAGGGGGATATGTGCCGGTATTTCTTGGATTACTGTGAATTACGAAATGCAATATCGGTCTGAAAATTTGGACGATTCAAACACGCTTTGGATCAGCCAAG
>MHPA01000009.1 GCA_001820255.1 Candidatus Staskawiczbacteria bacterium RIFCSPLOWO2_01_FULL_38_12b
TATTTGGGGGTAATTATGCACAGGAGCGTGAGGGGTTACTGCAGATAATCTTGACATTTAAATTTTTATATTATAGAATTACAGAAGTTCATTTTCAGTCCAGCTCATTCTTGCGGTGTTTGTTGCACAGTAAAGAGTGGGGCAAAAAGGGGTATTGCGATGATAGATCAGTTGCAAAGATTACTTAATTCTTTGGAAAATCCTCTTAACGAGGACGAAAGGTACAATACAAGGGGCCCAAGCTTACTCTTTTTACCCTTGGGCAAGACAGGGTCTTTATTATGTGTGGTGGCTCCACCATAGAAATAATCCCTGCCCACAAGGGTTTTTTACAAAAGCTTCACAAGTCCACTCGCAGTCGTTATAGGGCTGGGGCCAGCATGATTAAGCCCAAGGTAAACTGATTTTTCCCAAAACTCCAAGGAAAGATGCGGCCATTGCTAAATTGCAGTGGCCATTTTTTATAAAGTTTTATAGATATATTTTATGCCTCTATTCCCACCGCTTGGCTGATATTTTGATAACCGTCTTTACTAAGCATTAAAGCCAACTCGTCATTGATTTGCGAAACCAATTGAGGGCCTTCATACACCAGGCCGGTGATAAGCTGAACCAGGTGTGCGCCTAGTTTTATTTTTCGGTACGCATCACTGGTGCAAAAAACGCCACCACAGCCGATAATCTTTATGCGTGTGCCATATTTTTTAAAAACCAAAGCGATTAATTCGTCGGATCGTTGCTGGCAGGGAAGTCCGCTGAAATTTCCCACGGGGAATTTTTTTACTTCATCGCTTTGCAATACGGGGTTTTGGCGATTATTTTGCAGGTTGCCAAAAATAACGGCTTTAATACAAGAGTATTTTATAATAACGTCCATCATTTTAATAACTTCTTGGTCTGTTTTGGTTATCGGCATTTTTATGAATATGGGCCGCAACATATTCAAAGATTGCACCGCCGCCAACAGTTCTTCTAAATGGGTTGGCTGATAAAATTCTATAGATCCCATTAAATTAGGGCAACTGATGTTAAGTTCGTAGTAGGCAAATGGCACGCCCGATGCCTCCGCTTTTATAAATCCCAATGCCACATCATTTACCGCTTCTTGCTGGGTTTTGATGCCGGCAGTATTGGTTTTACCGATGCTCACCCCAACCGGATAGGCAAAAGATTTATTTTGTAATGTTTGAAGCGTAGCCTCAACGCCCGAATTTTTAAATCCTTTGTTTACCATCAGTGATTTGGAGCGAGGCAGGCGCCCTAGCATCGGGCCAAAGTTGCCTTGGCAGGCTTGGTTAGTTAGGGTGCCGATACTGCCAAATCCAAACCCCAGCGCCGGTAGAATTTGCGTCAGCTCGGCTTTGTAATCAAATCCCGCCGCAAGTCCGATGGGGGAAAAAAATGATATGCCAAAAATTGTTTGGCTAAGTGCAAGATTTTTTCGGGAGAACGCCAGCGCTAATATTTTTTTAGCAAGCGGGGATTGGCCCAAACTTTTTCCGATAGCCGTGGCTCGGGCATGGACGATTTCCGGATTGATTAAAAATAATATCCGCTTGGTGATATGTTTGTAGAAAAAATGCACAGCGGCGTTGAATATTTTCATAGGTTTCTTTATAATTGCCAAATACATTTTCAAAAATAAATTTCGTAATTGAAAGTATGTTTTATTCTCTCTTTTTTAGTTTAAAAATGCAAATAAAAAAATACCATCTCTTACAGTTATTCAACGTTGAATAATTGCAAGAGATGGTATTTTTTCTATATAAAAAGCCAAGGTTTTTGCCTTGGACGGTATTGTTGCGCAACTTGGTTTAGGATGATCCCTTAATCAATATGCCAGAATCTTCGTTTGTTTTTTTGTTTGCCATCGGAGCCGTAAAATTTTAAATTTAAACAATCTTTTAAATCGCTGATAAAGTGGCCTAGCCCGAATGAATATACATAAAGGCCGAATATGCTTTCAAACGCAAACAAGCCTACTGCCATAAGTATTAATCCGTAAATCCAATGGTCGGGCAGGTAGTGGGGGTCTCCAATCCAAAAATTAAGATAGTTGTCCGCCCACCTTCCAATAACATACCCAAAAAAACCCGATAAAAAAAAGTAAAGTAAGTTTATGCTTGCCATAACTACATTATATTACTTTGAATTAAAAACACCATATCTCCGATTTCGCTCTAACTTAAAATTACCACCGTGCCGCATTTTAAATTAAAAATACATTTTAAGGGCTCATCCGTAAATAACTTCCCTAGATTACGTTCAATGCGCTTTGAATACGGGCATTACGATTGAATAACACTTCTCATCGTACTATGGGTACGTTGAGAAGTGTTATGATTGAGTAATGGCTGTAGTCAAAGATGCAGTGGACATAAGGTGGGGAAGTTATTTACGGATGAGCCCTAAGATCAATTGCCATGCTGGCTACCAGCGCCGCAAGAGACACTATTACAATGAAAGCCGAATTAAGCCTGGCCTTTGAAGTAAGGCTGGTTTTTATCAAATAGGAAAGCGCTGACTTTTGGTCGCCATGAATATTACTTTCTTCAATCACGTTGATTAAGTTATACTCTTTTACCAGTTTTGCCCGCTTGTTTTCAATGTGGGCCCGATGCCAAAAATATAAAATAAAACCTACGGTTCCTGTGTACCAGGCGACTTTCACCCAAAAGGGGTATAAAAATGGGGTAATCCGGTAAGCAATGGTCGCCACAATTCCCGATATAAAGAAAAAAATCCGTAAAAATTGTGATCCAGGATGTATTTTTTGTGCGATAGCGAGTTGCTCTGATAACATAAGTATTAAATGGCAGTACCATTTTTTAGGTCGTAATCTAATTATATAATATTATAATACTAAAATACATATGTCGTAAAAAAATATAATTTACTTTGAATTACGAAATGTCCCGATATTATCGAGGATCCTCGATGCCCCTTATGGGGTATCGGGACATTTGGTAACTCAAAGAATACGCCCCAAATTGCAAAAGGCAACAAAAAAACAGGGTTTTTGACCCCGTTTTTTAATACTAATACTTATTTGTTTCTAATGAATTTTACAATAGACAACTGGGCCAGTATGAAAAATATAATAGCCGGAAGTATAATAAATTTTTCTACTAATTCAATGGTGTCGCCGCTGATTAAAAACAAATGAAATGTTTCGGTAAGGATTTCCCAAAGATGCTGGCTTCCCAAAAGGAACAAATAAATACCCATAAATGTCATACTTTTTCCTGCTTGGGGTCCTCCTTTAATATAAAATAAATAGCCTGCTCCGACAAAACCCAATATGAATGCGACAAGATGATGCAAGCCGATGGTTTCAATAATTGACCCTGTTAGCATCGCATATAGAGCGTTATTTAAAATTGGCGCAATAATAAATAGGTTTAATGTAAATAACAGCATGGCGCCAAGCAAAAGGATATCTTTGGAATTAAATCCTTCCGGATTGGGCGACTCCATGTTCTTTTTTATTCTATATCCTCCCCAAATAAGGGAAATAAATGCCATATAAATGATGCCATGCCAAAAGATGTGGAGAGAAATATCTTCTAATTGAAGTTCGTATATAGAAACAAAAAGGCTTGAAAGGCCGACTAAAAAAAGGCTCATGCCAAACGATATAAAAACAATATTCATGATGCCTTTGCCGATTTTTTTTACCACATAGAGGTTAAGGGCCAGTCCTATAAGTATGCCAAGGTAAATTAAATATTGCATAACCTGATTTAAATCCAACATAATAGTTATAGTTTTAATAGTTGTTAGTTTAACAATGATGTATAACCAACAGCTATTAAACGAAAATTTTATAATGATACTTTAAATTACGAAACTCCTCGAGGCTATTTGCGCAGGGTCGCAAGGCGCAATTTGTCGCAACAAATTCGCCCCGACCGAGAGAATTTTGGCGGTATGGGTGGAAAAATGTTTAAACGTAGCCACGCATACGTTTAACACATTTTTACGGCCATGCCGGCAAAATTATCCGCAAAGAGCCCGAAAAGTCTTCTTCACATGGAGTTTCGTAATTTAAAGTAATGTTAAGTAATTATATCATAGGCTTAAAAAATAGATAAACATAAGATTGTGGATAACTTATTTTTTGCTATGTCACGGTGTTGTGTTATGATTATAAAATAGTAAAAATAAATGGTCGGATATCGTTAGTCATTATTAAAAAATATAAGCACTTTGAATTGTAAAATTCAAAGTAAACATAAAAACATGGAAAACGAAAATCAATATTTAGAGTTAATATCAGAAGTTATTGACAAGCAATCAATAATTTTAGGGCCGGATATCGCAATTTTAAAAGCGCGAAATGTTACGGAGTTAGTTATAGATGACCAGGGCAAGGTGACAAAAATCAATGGAGATCCAGGGGTCGCTTTGCAAAAAATAGTTAACGTATATGTGGAGCTGTCCGGTATGATTGTGAAAAACGCATTGGGATCTATTTTTGAGAAATATCCTAATGTTAAAAAAATCAATCTTTAAACAATTAGTTGGGTTGGTCTAACGAGATAACAGATGAATATTTTCGTAATACTAGCGATATTTTTTTGTGCTATCGTGGCCGTTGGCGGTTTTTTTTATTGGAAAGTAGATAAGCTGAAAAAAGACGTAGAAAAAAACGAGAAAAAAACAAGCCGAAGCATGTATGAGTTGGCCATTTTAAAAGAACTGGGGGACAGAACCGGCTACTCATTAAATATCCAAAATATTATTGACATCATTACCGGTTCTTTAAGGCAATTTATTGATTATAGCGTCACGTCGTACATGTTTATTGAGCCTGAAAAGATTATTTTCAAAGCTCATTTGGAAAAATCCGTTTCCCGTGAATTTATTGATGACATCAAAAACAGAATGACCAGGTCTTTGTCTGCCATTATGAATAAAGATTTTACCAAGACCCACATAGAAGAAATTCTTTCAGGCGCTATTTTAACGGAATATATTAAAGAACCGGTGCGTTCTTTTTTTAACATTCCTTTAGTTATTAGAGGAAGGGTTGTGGGGATTTTAACTATTGCAGATACCAAAACCGGTCTTTACAAAGAAGATGAAATGACTATTTTGTACAAAATTACAAAACAGGCGTCTAATGCGATAACTTCTTTGCAGGAAGTAGTAGAAACAGAACAGCGGAAATTAAATGCCATGGTATCCAGCATCAATGAAGGGGTAGTAATGACTGATAAAGATTATAAAATATTAGTGGTAAATCCTGCGGCCAAAATTGCGGCAGGATTGGCTGACAAAGAAGACGTTTCTATTTTTGATTTTATTGAAAAATTGGGCGGTAAATTTGATATCAAGGAGAAGCTTGAAGAAAGCGTAAAGCTGGATAAATTTTTAAGTGTTGATGATGTGTTAATTAACGATCGCTTTTTTCAAATTTTTGTATCTCCGGTAAAAAGTAATTTTGGAATAACCAAAGATGAAATAATGGGAGCCGTGGTAGTGTTTCACGATATTACGTTAAAAAAGCAAGTTGAAAAAATGCGCGAGGATTTTACTTCTATGATGGTACACGAGTTGCGGTCTCCCTTGGATAATATTAAAAAAATAAGCGAATTATTAGTAAAAAAGAAAACATCTAAATCCGATTTGGAATATTTAAATTTTGTGTTTGAGGATTCTTCAAAAATGCTTGAGCTTGTCAATGATTTGCTGGATGTTGCCAAGCTTGAATCAGGAAAATTTGAAGTTCACAAACAACCGTCGGATATTGTAGAAATTATTAAAGAACGGGTTAATTTTTTTAAGACATCCGCAAAGCTGTCTAAGGTGGCGGTAGAAACATGCTTTGACGTAAATATTCCCAAGAAAATTGATTTTGATACGCTTCGCATCGGCCAGGTGCTTAATAATCTTTTGTCTAATGCCATAAAATTTACGCCCCAAAAAGGAACGGTTTCCATTCAGGCGTTGTTTCATAAGCAAGGACAAAGCATAGAGCAGGAAGCAAAAGCGGCAGGAATAACGTGGTTTATTGATAAGAGTACAAAAAATATTCCCGATGCGTCAAATTCTCTTATCGTTGCCGTTACTGATACGGGCATTGGACTTTCTGAAGATAAAATTGTCCAGCTTTTTACGAAATTTAAACAATTTAAGGTAGCCATAGAAGCAGGGGAAAAAAGGGGAACGGGGCTGGGCTTGGTGGTAATTAAAGGAATCGTAGAGGCCCACGGCGGAGTAGCCGGAGTGGCTTCAGAAGAAGGGGCAGGAAGTAGCTTTTATTTCGTTTTACCTTTATAATGGGAAACAGATATAAAATTATTAAATTAACAACATTTTTTCTGCAAAAAATGTTGTATATGCATTATGAAAAAAATATTAATTGTAGAAGATGACCTGAAAATGAGAAAGCTGATTGTTGATGCTTTTACTGAGCAAGGATTTAAAACCGAAGAAGCATCAGATGGCCAAGAAGGATTAAAAGTGGCTTTAGATACTAAGCCAGACATTATTTTAACCGATCTTATCATGCCGATCATGGATGGCTTAACTATGGTCAGAAAATTAAGAGAAGATGCATGGGGTAAGGATGTGCCAATCACAGTGCTTACCAATTCAGACCAGGCCGATACCATTGCCGATGCGCTAGACAAAGGAATTTTTAAATATATCGTCAAATCCGATCTTTCAATTGATGATATTGTAAAAAGAATCACAAAAGAGTTAGGGCAGTAAATATAGGCATCAAATTGGCAGAGCTTGGAGTCCATGTATCGGATGTGATGTCTATAGATGCTTTTAAAAGAGCACTTCGTTACTTAATAACGATTCCCACAATAATACCCAGGCAAATAGCAAGTCCGCCCAAAATCACCATCCGGAAGGTGTTTTTAAGAGTATTGGTTTTTAAAATTTTAGCGCTTGCAAATCCAAGCAAAGAAAGGGCGAGCAAACTTGCTAAAATTGACCACCAAAAAGCTTGCTTGCCGCTGATTATAAAATAAGGCAGCAGGGGAATGAGACCGAAAAATAAATATGATAAAAACATAATAAGGGCAGCTGGAATAGATTTGCTTTCTTTCTGCCGGAAGCTAGAATAAAATTCTTCTGTAGTTCGCTCTGACAAAAAGCTTCCCACTGACATTGAAAGTGCTTCAACAAAAATTAATACCGTCCCAGAAATAATTACTTCTTTCTGTAAAACGCCGGCTGACACTATTCCAGACAGCAAGCCCACCGTAGAAACTAAACTATCTTCAGCGCCAAAAATAAAATTTCTGACATATAATATAAAATCTTTGTTTTTCATTAATTAACTATATCAAACATCGCTTTAAAAAGCGATGCGTTTTTTTGTAGCCGATGCGCTGGGGTCTGCATAAAGCCATATGTCATTTTTTTCGTGGCAGGGGTATAATTAACTTAACGACTAAAGGTCGAGTTAATTAACTCAAATATTCTGAAAATGACCAATAAAAATATTATTATCATTATTTTGGCGGTGGGATTATTAGTGGTGCTTGGCATTACGGTTTCATATATGATAAATAGCCCTGTTCCATCAGAAAATAATATCTCTCCCACTGATAATTCAGCAACAACAGAACCTGAATCAGTTCAAGACATTAGCGGCCAAACCAGTACTGCGGTCACGGCAATCTCTTATGCTAATGCTTTGGTAACATATGCGGATCGAAGAATTCAAATTGACACAGCATGCCGGGCATATCCAAGTAATATAACCTATAAAGATAATACCGGTATTATGATTGATAATCGATCTCCACAAACTCGCACCATTAAAATCGGAACAACTTTCACTGTAAAACCCTGGGGATTTAAGATTTTCGTTCTTCCCGATATTTATCTGAAATCAAAAACTATCCTGGTTGATTGCGATCAATCCCAAAACGTGGCGACTATTTTAGTACAAGAATAGCATCAGGGTTGGGTTTTGGAAAAACAACATTAAGTAATAAAAAAAGCCTAGTGTATGCCATTAGGCTTTTTTAATCTACGACCGTAGCATCGGCCGCTTTTTGTTGAGTCTTATACGGACCATGTAGTACTTGCCCAAGATAGCAAAAACTTTCATCTTCTTCTGCGGGCCATTGTTTAAAAATGGCAAATAATTTCGCATCGGCTTGTTTTTCGGTAGCGGCCTCTACAATAAGCCTGCCGTCGTACCTGATAACATTACCCTTGAAACGTTTTACATTCTTAAACCACCAATATTGATATGGTTGTTTTTCCGTTAGCGAATCACGGCCAAGCAACAAATGCAGTTCTCTGCTCATTTCATCCAGGGAAATGCCAAGCTCCCTTAGTATTTTTCCAGCCGCGCCATTTTTCTCGCACAACATACCTAAAAAAAGATGCGGCACACCCACGTAATGGCAATTAAAATTATCGGTTTGTTCAATGGCATATGCTATTGCTTTTTCAATTTCTGGGCTATGGGGAAGCGTATCACTGGTTTTTTTGTGACTTCCAAGTTCCATATACTTGGCAATTTCTAGCTGAACTTTTTTTGGATCAATGCCTAAATTCATCAACGCATTGATTATCTGGCTGGGCGCTTGGTGTGTGATGCAAAAGAGAAGATGTTCGGTTTTAATGCATTGTTGATTAAAACCCTGGGCTTGTTGGCGAGCCGCTTGCATCACTTGTCTTGCAAGATCTGTAAAGCGTTCGTACATAGGTGTTTCCTTAAATAAAGAAACGTGAAAGGTGCTAAGTTAGTTATATTATTGGGCAAAGGAAATGTCAAAAAAATAACACCGTGCGCCAAACGGTGTGTGCAGGTTTTGCGAAACAAAAATCGTTGGTTCTCATTTTTTACCGATGGATGCAACCGGCCCAACAACAAGGTCTGCGCTTTCCTTCTATGAGTTCCGCACGAGTTCTTTTAATCCGGTTACTCCGAGTTTGTGCTTTCTTGGCGCCTTCAACCCAACAAATCCACTCATTGCGTGCCAGTGGCGTAATATTCTCCCATGCTGCTTTTGCTGCTGGGGCAGAAGCAAGGGTTTTTTGTAAATCCGCTGGTACTTTATGTGGCAGGCCAGTGGCGATTTCCCCGCCCTGAGCGAGGCCGAAGGGTTTTTTAGTCATGATAATTTATTAAAATTGGCACCGAGTACTCAACGCATTGAGTGCTTGGTATTCATTTAATTTTCATTCTACTTTTAAATAGTGAGCATGTAAATCCCGATATCGGCAAAGCTGATATGCGACCAATAAATAGAGAAACGAGTTATGTTATTTTTTCATTTTTTTATTATAATTACTTTATAATTAAATAAGCCATGAAACATCCAACAGTAAAAAAAATTAACGGTGTGTTTGAGGGTGGTGGAGTAAAGGGAAGCGCTTTGGTAGGCGCAATAGAAGTGACTGAAGATAAAGGATATGTTTTTGAAAATGTGGCTGGCACGTCCGCGGGATCTTTAGTAGCAGCTTTTTTGGCCTCGGGTTATAAAGCTTTTGAAATTAAAAAAATCATGGACGAGGTTGACTATAATAAATTTTTAGACCAAGCTGCTTTGGCTAATATTCCTGTTATTGGAAAAGGGTTGCAGCTGTTTTTAAAAGAAGGAATTTATAAGGGAGATTACGTAGAAAAATGGCTGGCCGATGTATTGGCGCAAAAAGGAGTCCGTACCTTTGGAGATTTAATTATGGAAAAGTACTCCAGGGACTCAACGTTTATCTATAAACTGCAAGTGATTGCTTCGGATATTACCAATGGAAAACTGTTGGTGTTTCCCAATGATGCCGCAGAATACGGAATAAATCCCAACGATCTATCAGTCGCCAAAGCGCTACGCATGAGCATTAGTATTCCTTTTTTCTATGAACCAGTTATTTTAAAAAAGTTCCAATTGCAAAGGGATCAAAAATCCTTAATGCAATTGGGACAAAAGGTAAAAAGCTACATTGTTGATGGGGGAATTTTGAGCAATTTTCCCGTGTGGCTTTTGGATGATAACCCAAATCTTGATTGCCCGACTTTGGGCTATAAGTTGGTTGATCCTGCGGAAGCTGTCCCCGCAACGATTAATGGCCCCATAGATTTTTTAAAAGCGATGTTTAAAACCATGATGGAAGCGCATGATGCCCGATATATTAAGGACTCTGATTTTGCCAGAACCATTCCCATTCCGACATTAGGCGTGCAGACCACTGATTTTGGAATTACAAAAGTCCAAAAAGAAGCTTTGTATCAAAGCGGAAAAGATGCTGCCGCTAAATTTTTTGACACGTGGGATTTTGCAGAGTACAAGAAAAAATTCCATAATGGTGTTTTGACTAGAACTCAAAAAATTTGGAATAAAAAAGCCCCAAATTAAATTAAAGGTTTTAGTTTTAATTATCAGGGGCGGTGTTTCTTGAGTGAAAAAATCCCCCGGGAGCAGAGCTCGTGTACTCCCGGGGGCTATGTGGAGTCGACAAGACTCCTTGATCTTATTAACCATATTCTTTAATGTAATACATGTCAAACACCAAAAACCAGAGAACTAATCTCGGGATAGTTGCTCCCCCTATATGATGCGTTCAGAACGGTTAATTGGGAGCTAATGAGAATAGAAATAAATAGTTTAAATTTTTTGAAATAAAAAAGCCCCAATTCTGTTAATTGGAACTATCGTTATTTAAAGCTCTCTTTGCTTAAAATTCAACCTTGGTTTTTAAGTCTTCTGGGGAAGCAAAATGAAACCAAGGAGTAGTACAGATTTCTCCTTTTATTGTCTCACCTTTTTTGACTGTTCTTAAAAGGACCTTGGCGAGATTTGAAACTCTGTATTTTCTTAACTCTTTGAAGAGTTTGTGTGAATAGCATCCCGTAGTTGTAAAGGTATATATATCATCTCCCCAAATTGAAGTTTTTGGAGGATAGATAATTTTTACAACCCGATGATTTTTCAACTTCACCAAGGCATGCGTCGGAGCCATTTCTCCTTTTGCAGAAAGAAGCATTATACCCATAGTATCTGCTTTTTTCTGAGCCGATAGGTTTACCAACTCACTTGCGTGGATAATGGTGTCGCCTGCTATGACAAAGAAAGTATCACCTTGGATAAAGCTTTCAGCAGAAAGTAATGCCACTCTGATTCCTTTTGTGGTTTCGGGTGCATATTCTAACTGTAATCCCTTGTAAGTTTCCCCAAAGTGATTACGGACAGATTCACTGTCATGACCGACCAAGAGAGTGATTTTGGCATCATTGAAGGCATCTGCGATTTGTGCTAATAGATGCTCCAATATCGGCTTACCTTCAACTTTAAGCATACACTTTTGATGTTGCGATGTTAGCCTCCCCATTCTTACCCCAAAGCCACCGCAGAGAATTGTAATCTCGGTACTTTTGCGTGCCATAAGAATCCCCTTCCCGTCTTATTCGAGTTGTAAAGATACTGTCTTGTTTTTACTTTTTAAACTTTGAATTACGAAACTCATCTTGGAAACAAGTTCCGGGGTCTTTTCCCCAAATTTTGGTCATAAATTCGCAATAATTTTTTCCCGTAGCCGTAGGCTACGATAAAAAATTCTATCAGGACCCAAAGGGTACCCCCTGCCTCAAAATTTGGGGAAAATCCCTCCGAAGAGTTTCGTAATTCAAAGTTTTAAAGTATGAAAAGTAAAATTCCAGTTATATAGACATCACACCCGATACCTGGACTCCAAGCTCTGCCAATTTGCCAATCTTGACTGTCTTTCAACGAAAACTTTGTAAACCGTATCTACGGATACGTCTTACAAAGTTTTCGCCTCCAAGACAGCCGATATTGCCAAATTTACTAGAGCTTAAGTCCATGTATCGGATGCGATGTCTATAGATATTTCAATAGTTCCTCTTTTATCTTTATTCTTAGTTCAGTGGAGTGAATTGTTTTATCCCGAACTGAACTGAAAATAAGTTTTTGTGTTTCTGGAGTATCGCTTTGAAATTCTAAGCCAAAAAAATATATGGGTCTTCTATATCTTGGCACAAAATGCCAGTGCAAATGCCCATTATGGACGTGCTCTTCGTTGCCTAATTGAGCTTGATTAATTTTATCTGGATTAAAAGCTTTTGTTATAGCTTCTCTCCAAAGGCAGTAAAGGGTATGTTTTTCTAAAGCTTCTTCGTTAGTTAATTCTCTCTCGTCGGTTTTATGATTTTTTAGAATAAGAATAGATCTTCCAAGAAATCCCTGCTCGTGATTCAGAATAAGAAACCAATGCTCATATTCTTTAATAAAGTCAACTTCTTGATTTTTAAAAGAGTTAAAACAACCACAGGGACATAGTTTTTGAAAAATATTATCTTGATTTTCCATATCTTTAATTTTAGGTAAGTTTAACACCAAATAGTTAAATTTTCAAACAAAAACCCGAAGAAT
>MHPA01000010.1:0-28247 GCA_001820255.1 Candidatus Staskawiczbacteria bacterium RIFCSPLOWO2_01_FULL_38_12b
GATCCAAAGCGTGTTTGAATCGTCCAAATTTTCAGACCGATATTGCATTTCGTAATTCACAGTACTATAACACTACCTTCAACCAGAAAATCAAAAAAATTCCTACCAATCACTTTTTCTTGATATTTTAAAGGAAAATGTACTTGTTCTAGGAACTTTAATCCTTTCATTAAAAATGCTTTTGAAAGCGCCTTTTGGTAATACTTTTCATGATAACCCGGACCCAATTCATTAAATACCTCAAACGCACAACCCACAATCCTATAACTTAATTCTGGAAATAAAATGTCTTTTCTTTTTAATTCTTTCTGAGTCATTTCGTTATTCGTAAATTCGAAACAAAATTCGTTATTCGTTGATTACTTTTATCTCCGCAGAAATAAACTCATCCAGGTCTCCGTCCAGTACTCCTTGGGTGTCGGACGTTTCCACTTGGGTCCGTAAATCTTTTACCATTTGATAAGGGTGCAATACATACGAGCGTATCTGGTTCCCCCAGGAAGCGGAAATTTGGTCTCCTTTAATATCTTTTATTTCTTTTTGGCGCTGCTGCTGTTTTAACTGATATAGTTTGGCATAGAGCATTTTCATGGCATGGTCCCGGTTTTTGCCCTGCATGCGTTCCGTTTGACAGGCAACCACGATGCCAGTGGAAATATGGATAATCCGTACAGCTGACTCGGTTTTATTGACATACTGGCCTCCCGGACCGGAAGACTTAAATGTTTCCAGTCGTATATCTTCCGGTTTTATTTCTATTTCACTTTCATTCTCGCCTATTTCGGGCAGTACTTCCACTAGCGCAAACGACGTATGGCGCAACTTTTGCGAATTAAACGGCGATATGCGCACCAGCCGATGCACTCCGGTTTCGTTTTTTAAAAAACCGTACGCATGGCTTCCCCTTACTTCCAGGGTAACCGATTTAGTGCCGATTCTTCCTTCGGGGCCTCCCGCTTCTCCAAACGACTGATGCAAGACTTGTACCTTAAATCCTTTTTTTATGCAATACCTTTCATACATTCGCAGCAACATAGTCGCCCAATCTTGCGCATCCACTCCGCCAGCTCCCGAAAATATTTCCAGCAAGGCGTTTTTTTGGTCATACTTTCCAGAAAGAAATATCCTGAATTCTTCTTTTTCTATGCTTTTGTTTAATTTTTCACACAGCTTTTCAACATCGGTGGCATCTTGCGATAATATTTGTAATTCCTTGATATCTTCAAGCTCCCTTTGCAAATTTTGCGCCAATAATACCTCTTCTTTTAATTGAGCGATATTCTGGCTTATTTTTACCGCCTCCTGGTGGTTTTTCCAAAAATCCGAATGCTGGGTTTGAACTTCTAGCTCTTTTAACTCTTTTTCTTTGCCTATAACATCAAAGACGGTCCACTAAATAATGGACCCTTTTTTCTAATGCCTCAATTTCTAATAACATATTGCTCATGTTTTTAACTCTATCATATTTTTCAAAAAAATTCAAAAGAAAAAAGCGTGCTTTTGGTAAAACACGCTTATTGAAGACGATTACAATAGTTTCCATTGCAGGGCTTCGCCTGCCATAAATGGCACCACATTTCCGTAGATTTCCGGAACTGTCCATGCCTCTTTAATGAGAGTTATTTTTTCAGTGGCTGGTTTTAATCCATAAAACTCTGCCCCAAAATCGCAAGCAAATTCCTCAAGATAACTAAGGCCGTTTGCTTTTTCAAAAATTTCCGCCAGTAATTCGGGCAATATAGGGGCTGAAAACACCCCACAAGCTCCTCTAGCACATTCCTTTTTTTCTCTGGGATGAGGAGCCGTATCCGACCCCAAAAAGAATTTAGGATTGCCACTTATGACCGCACTAATTAACGCATCACGATCTTCAAAATCCTTTGGGATGGGCATACACATATTGTGCGGCCGGATACCATCGCCCACCACATCATTTAATGTGGTGCAAAGATGGTGGGCGGTAATGGTTGCGTTGATGTTGGGCCCCAAGTGCCGTATGGTTGCTACCGCCGCTTTGGTGGTAATGTGTTCAAGAACCATCTTAAGCTTGGGAAATCGGTCGGCCAGCCGCAAAAACGTGGGCAAAAAAACTTCTTCCCTTTTGGTAACCAGGGTTCTTGGCAAATCCAACTCACCATGGATTAACAGAGGCATGCCAAGAAACTGCATCGCTTCAAAAGTTTCCAGAGATTCTTTTGAAAAAAAGTTGCGCAGTCCTTCATTGGAATTTGTAGTAACTCCAAGGGGATACACTTTTCCGGCAACCGCTCCAACTTTATGCGCGCGAGCCACGATTTCAGGGGTGGTATTGTCCCTGATTTCAATGGTCATCAATGGCTTAAAGTTTGGCCTGGGACGCAGTTGATCAAGCGTTCTTTCAATTTCGCTGTTATACCAAACAACATCTTCGGCCGTAAGAATGGCGCGGGGCCGGGTATTTGGCATAACAATGGCATGGGAAGCATACTTTGCAGTAAAAGGCACAACCAGCTGTAGCATTTCATCATTTCTAAAATGCACATGGGCGTCAAACAAACGAGGCAAAGTAAGTGTGGTTATCATGACTTCCTCCAGGTAAGAGAATTGGCGCGTTGAATAATCAAAGCAACTTGCTTTGGATCATAAAACGCTACCGTTCCTATGCCGACGGAATCTGCTCCAGCGTTGCGGTATCTATCCACATCGTCGGGACAGAAAATACCTCCAAGGCCATTGATGTTTTTTTCAAAACCGAGGTCGCGCAGTTTCTTAATGTAATCGCAATTCAATGGCAAAAGTTTTGGACCTGATATTCCCCCGCCTCCCAAGCGCGCTAGCGGCGAAACATCTTTGCCAAATATTTCTTTACCAAGACTACGGTAGTTATATTTTACCGTATTACCGATACAAATCCCGTCACAGTACGGATTGCCCTGCAATTCCCTGATTGCTTCCACAGGCGCCGTATCAACAGCAAATTTTTCTTGCAGAGGCCAACCAAGCACACTAAGAATTTGAAGCCCCTTTTCAGACTCTTTCACAATTTCGCTAACATTGATACTGTGTCCGGTGTTGGGACAGGAACGATTAAGTTGGATGTAAATCGATGGCGCAATAAAATCGGTTTTATGCTCTCCGATAATATCAGCTATCCGAAACAGTTCGTCAAGCCGTTTTTCCAAAGTAGCTTCCACTGCCATGATGGAAATACCGAATGGCTCGGTGCGATTTTGCCATTGGCCGGTTTGGAGTGCGCCGCAAATGCCCGGACCCGGTAAACCCATAACATTAAGGGTATGCCTGGAAGAAAAATGCATCCGAGCCCACGAAGGGAAAATAAATTCCCAAAAATACCAGGCACTCTTTACGTTCCCAGATCGCTCAAGCAATGTCTGGGTTTTACTGGTAAATGTCATTCTCTCAAAATTCGGATTTCTACCCGGAATTTTGTAATGCAAATGCCCTTCACCATAATGGCCCTGGACGCCCGCAGCACCAATACACCTGCCAAATACTGACATTCTATCCATGACGGACTCCTTAAGTTGACAAAGAGCAAACCTTAAATCACAGAGCCACTTACAAGAATCGAACTTGTGTCTACGCTTTACCTGCCCGCCATTTGCCTGAGCCGATGGCCAGATTTGAACTGGCGACCTACTCTTTACGAAAGAGTTGCTCTACCACTGAGCTACATCGGCAAATATGCGACGACGGGCGGGCGAAAGCGTTGTTCTACCACTTAACTAAAGCGGCGCTCCTACTTTTTAATAACAAACACCAATTCGGTATCAAACCAGATTTCTATTATTCCCCACCCCTCTTTTTCTACCATACTTTTAAAATGATTGCGATAAAAATCCGCCATCCCAGCTTTTTTGCCACCCAAACTTTTTACCGGGAAAGAAACCACGATATATTTGCAAGATAATTTTTTAAGCAATTCCATGCCGGCATCTTTTTTTTGATGCTCAAGGCAAGGTAATAACTTTAATAAAAAAACTACATCGGCATATTCTAATTGGTCGCACAATACATCGCCCAGGGCGACTGTTGCATTTTTAACTTTCAATATACCGAATACTTCGTTTAAAAAATCAGTTTGGTCTTGGTCAATATCAAAAGCTTGGTACTTGGCACTAGCCGGCAAATCCATCCAAAAAAGAGTTAAGGGATTTAATCCGCACGCGTAATCTATAACTGAATTTGGCACACCGGTAACTTCAAATATTTTTTTATAAAAATCTGATAAAATAGGAATTCTTTCTGCCACCGATGATTGCAAGCGCAATATCGGCAAAACACTTTCCTGTGCACTTTTGCCCGATTTTATATCAGTTTCTAATCGAATCAATACTTTTTTAAAATTCGGGCGAGTAGCATAAAATGCTCCCCAAATTTGGTGCAACAAATTTTTTGCCTTTTTTTCAACTATTTTTTGATTGTTGTTTTTCAAAGAAAAATCCCGAACTATCCTATACATAGTTTTATCATAAACGCTTTTATACTTTTTGGATTTTTTAATATCCTGGCAAATCCGATCCACCAATTCTTTATTGTCCATAATATTGGGTGGCACAAAAATCTCTTTATTTTCCCCAGCTTATCACTACAAGAGACGAAAATCAAATAAAAAAGATGGTTTAGTATTACCAAACCATCTTACCAATATCGTTATTTGAGCAACACGCTAACAAGCCTAATAGTCATGCGTCTATCGTGGCAATTGGGATTGGGGCAATCGAAATATAATAACGCATAGCCCCCCTTTTTAAATGCACCAATTAGGTTTGTTTTACCCTTGCAATTTGGGCATTTAATTTCTTCAGAAAATATCTGTTGTGGAATTATCTCCGATGAAATCTTACAGGACTCGCAAATAGTACCAATACCTAAACTATTGATTCCATCTTCTACTTCAAGAAGACAACCCACGCATGTTTTCTTAGACATGACTTCTCCTTTGTAATTAGCCCTGCCTTGTCAAAGAACAGACGCTCCCTGCTCAAAATTGAGACAGAGAGTGTTTTTAATGGCGTAGCCCACGAGATTATTTGTATAAACAAAAAAAATCGCCTCGGGGGCAACGTCATCCAGTAACTCCTTGCATCTATCCCGATTAGGAAACTAGACTTTCGCACTACATCCATATGGACAAGTTGCGGACAGGACATCAAGGTCTAGACCCTTTGGCATTCCTGTTCTCTGAATACGTTATTTAATTTTCAATATTCACAGTAAGCTGAGTATAGCAAGTTAAAAAACCGTGTCAAGCTATCTCAAGCCCAAATAAAAAAACCTAAACAATAGAGCTCGGTTTCGTCTTTGAGAAACGATTGATAGTGATATAAAACATACTTTTTTGCCTGCCATTCGAAGCCTGCCTAAATAATACCACAATGCCGGAAAGCCCTTCTTCGCTAAAGCTACGAAGGGCCATTCTTCACTGTGGCGAAGAATGGAGCGGGTAACGGGAATCGAACCCGTGTCCTGTCCTTGGGAAGGACAAGTTCTACCACTGAACCATACCCGCAACGCGATAAAATTTTCTTTCAGAAAAATTTAAACGTTGCTGAAACGTTTAAATTTTCTTTGAAAATTTATTACGTTTCGCAATTCATGTTTATAAAAATAAATTAAATACCCACTGCCAGGCACCGCTAAGCCAGCCCAGCCAGGAACGCACCGCATCCTGGTTGGCATCGTTGCTTTTTTGAACCTGGCTTTGGGACATAACAAAAGAAACTACCTGCTCCCCCTCTCTTTGCAAATCCAATTCTTCCCTGGCTACTTCTTCAATATATTGGTCGTTGTTTGCCATGGTTATGGAGCGGGTCAGCGTCTTGTTTTTTACCTCCGTATCTTTTATTTGGTTTTTTAAGTTTTCAACCTGGGATAAAAATTCTTGGTGTTTTTGGTACATATTAATATTGGCAAGGATTAAAAAAACCAAAATAACCATAGACAAAACCCCGCCTACATGCAATAAAACGGTTTCCCACGTGATTCCCTTTTTCTTTTTTTTAAAATCTGTTACCATTGGAGTAATCACGAATATACGAATTAAAAAATAATATACCAATATACAAATCACGACGATTCGTATATTTGGGAGTATTTGTATATTCGCGACTACTCCCATATGAAAATAAAATCAAAGAAAATTTTACAAGTCGTCTGGATAATCCTTATCAGCATGGTGGCCATAAGCACTGTTTTTTGGTCGGTAGGGGTGAACTTCTACCAGTAAACTGTTTCTTAGATTCTAACAATTTTTACAACAAAAAACCAGACTGATTGCAGTCCGGTTTTTTTGAATTTACGCTTTTTAAGAAATTGAAATATTTTTAATAGTATCTTCGTATACCGATAATACTTTTTTTACCACTTCCCTATCCACCACATAATCAGGTTCATACACAATGGAATTTCGCATGGCGTGAGCCTGCAAAACCGCCGCCGTATCCAATGAAATTTTTTTAGCGGTATTGGTAATCAATTCTTCAAACGTATCACCAAAATACCCTGCGTCTTCCAGAGTTTCATACAAAAAGTCATCCGCTTCTATGACGGCAAGCTTTAATTCCGATTCAGAGCCGAATTCAACCCTTTTTTTAATCCTTTTCCAGCTTTTATTAACTTTTTTTAATCCATAAGCTTCGTGGAAAAGAAACTCGCTGGTATCCTGCAAAAATTGATATTGAATATAACTGCTGTTGACATAAAAATAAATCACGGCGCCAAAGAAAAATAAGCTGAAAAAATAAAATACTATTTTGACAGGAAAAAGCGATTCCTGAATAGCGGGGGAAGAAATGAAATAAATAAATTCTTTTGCCCCGACAGAATCATATATATTGTCCCAATTAATAAGCATAATGATAAATTACTCTAATTGTTCTAATTATACTAATTATTCTAATTAAATGCTAATTTTTTAATTCCTAATTTCTAAAATTTCGTTGATTGGTATTTATTTAGATTAATTAGGTTAATTAGTATAATTAGAATAATTGTTCCAATTGCGAAGCAATTGACAATATCTTATTTTCCTCAAAGTAGTTTCCAATAATCTGCAAACCGACCGGTAGCTTGCCAATTTTCCCTGCCGGTAATGAAAGCGCCGGAATACCGGCCAATTTTACCGCTACTGTATACACGTCAACCAAATACATAGAAAGCGGATCATTAGCCTTCTCTCCCACTTTAAAAGCCGCAAAAGGAGAAACAGGTGAAAAAATCACATCTACCTTTTTAAAAGCTTGTGTAAAATCTTCTTTTATTAATTCTCGTACTTGCTGTGCTTTTTTATAATATGCATCATAGTATCCGCTAGAAAGCGCATAGGTTCCAAGCATAATTCTTCGTTTCGGTTCGGCGCCAAATCCCCTGCCCCGACTTTGTAAATATACTCCCAATAAATTATCCGCAGTTTCTGAAAATCCGTATTTTATGCCATCAAAGCGCGCTAGATTCGCAGATGCTTCGCACGGAGCAATAATATAATAACAGGCAACTCCATACTGGGTATTAGGCAAACTTATTTCTATAATTTTGGCGCCGGCATCTTTGGCTTTTTGTATGGCACTTTTTATTATTTTTTCAATTTCCGGATCAATACCTTCAGAAAAATATTCTTTGGGAACGCCAATTTTTAAACCCTTTAAATTTATATTAGATTCTTCAAACTGATAATTTTTTGAAGTAGCATCATTTTGATCTTTTCCGTAAATTGCTTCAAAAACTATTTTGGCATCTTCCACATTTTTTGCCATGGGACCGATTTGATCAAGCGATGAAGCAAAAGCGATTAATCCATACCGCGAAACACTGCCATAGGTAGGATTTAGCCCCACCACGCCACAAAAAGATGCTGGCAAGCGAATGGATCCTCCGGTATCAGAACCCAGCGAATACACTGCTTCTTTGGCCGCCACCGCTGCCGCCGAACCACCAGAGCTTCCCCCTGCAACCCTTGTAGTATCGTGCGGGTTTTTAGTCACTTGATAAGCGGAATTTTCCGTGGAAGCACCCATGGCAAATTCGTCTAAATTAGTTTTTCCCAAAATAACTGCGCCCTGTGTTTTTAATTTTTTGATGACCGTTGCATCGTAGGGCGCCACATAATTTTCTAAAATCTTACTGCCGGCGGTCGCAATTTCCCCATCCACCAAAATAGCATCTTTAATGGCGCAAGGCACGCCACACAGCATGGAAAAATGTTTGCCGCTAGTAATTATTTTATCGGCAGCCTCCGCTTGCTTTAAAGCCAAACTTTCAGTAACCGCCAAATATGCCCCGATACTTTTATCCGTTTTTTTTATTTGCTCTAAATAAGCCTTTGTGACTTCGACAGAAGTGAATTTTTTATCTTTAAATCCCTGATGTAATTGGGTAATTGTAAGATTAGTTAATTCCATTACTTGAAATCCCAAACCCCAATTACCAATTTCCAATCAAATCCTAATTTCCTAAATCCCAAAACAGTTTGGTTATTTAGTCATTGGGAATTTCATTGGACATTGGGGTTTGGTCATTGGTCACTTAGAGTCAAAGCACCGCTTTAACTCTAACATATCCGTCTTTTTTATCCGGTGCCGCTTGCACCAAGTTATTTGCCATACTTGCGGGTTTTTCTATTATCTCGTCTGCCCTCAAGCTTTGCGAGGTCTGACCCCGCAAAGTTCTTTGTGTCTTTAATTTCGGCGCTTTTTTCAGTAAATCAAAATAATCCAAAATCGCTGACAAATCCTTTTGCATCTTTGTAATTTCTTTTTCCGTAAGCTGCAACCGTGCCAATTTAGCGATGTGAATTACTTCTTCTTTTGAAATCATTTTAATGCGATGCCAATATACTAATGATACTAATGTTATCAAAATTGAAGGAGTAATAAAAGACTTG
The DNA here is from genome assembly GCA_001820255.1 of Candidatus Staskawiczbacteria bacterium RIFCSPLOWO2_01_FULL_38_12b. Classification (GTDB taxonomy): domain Bacteria; phylum Patescibacteriota; class Minisyncoccia; order Minisyncoccales; family Staskawiczbacteraceae; genus VGLO01. The sequence continues at coordinate 8,882 of MHPA01000010.1, forward strand.
ACATGTAAATATATTAGGTATATTATTATTTTCGACGCCTAAATTTTTTTCCAAGGAGAAAGATGTGAAAAAAAAGTCGCAAACAAGAGAACAAAAGTGGATTGAGACATATGAAAAGATCAACTGTCTCTTTCAACAATGGCACGAGGCACGCCTTTACGGGACGGTACTACTGACAGAACTATCCCAATCATTTAAGGATTTTGCCAAACTGCACGGATTTGGCAGAAAGAAAGTTAGGAGATGGGCAAACGAACGAGGATTCCAATCGCACATGGTAGAGTAGTTTGCTATTCAAAAGCCCAAAGAGAAAAGGATTTCTCTTTGGGCTTGTTATTTTATATAAAATCGTATTCCTTTCCAGGCGCAGATCCCGCAGGATATTTTTCAGCAGAAAAATACTGTGCCTGGCGTTGCTCGCCCAAGCGAAACCATCTTTCCGTAAAAGAGCCTCGCCTGGCAAACCCCGGGCTCTTTTACGGAAAGATAGAAGAAGCGTCCCCCTAAATTGGCGCTCCCCACTCTTCGTCCTTCTCTAACAGATTAGCTAGATTTTCTATGTTTTCTAACGCCAGTCCGCAACCGCGCACCACGGAAGTCAGTGGGTCATCAATAATTTTACAGGGCATTTTTGTTTCCCGTGAAATTAACACATCCAACCCGCGCAACAGCGACCCCCCGCCGGCCAGATAAATTCCGTTGGTCATCACATCGGCCAAGAGTTCGGGCGGTGTTTCTTCAATAGTCACCTTAATGGCTGAAATAATTTGTTTTACGGATCGTTCCAAAGCCCGCTGGATATCATCATTAAACACCACCACTTCTTCGGGAAGTCCGGTCACCAAATTACGCCCGCGCATGGCCATTTCTTTTTTGTCTTTTAATGGAAAGGCGGATCCGATATTGATTTTAATATATTCGGCGGTTCGTTCGCCAATTAACAGTTTGTACTCTTTTTGGGCAAATTGCATAATGTCATCATTTAATTTATCGCCCGCCACCCTCAAACTTCGGTAGGTCACAATACCTCCCAGCGATATAACCGCAACTTCGGTAGTGCCCCCGCCAATGTCTACGATAAAATTTCCTCCCGGGTCTTGTATGGGAAGCTTGGCGCCTATGGCAGAGGCCAATGGTTCTTCAATTAAAAAAACCGTCCTGGCTCCCGCACTCTTTGCGGCATCCCGTACCGCCTTGCGTTCCACTTCCGTGACTCCGCAAGGAATACCGATAATCACCCGGGGAGAATAGCCAAAAAATCCGAACACTTTTTTGTTCCCCGCAACCGCCTTTTCAATAAAATATTTTAGCATTTGTTCGGTAACTTCAAAATCGGAAATGACGCCGTTGACCAAGGGCCGGGTTGCGGTAATATAAGAAGGGGTACGGCCCACCATTTTTTTTGCCTCTTCGCCGATAGCTAAAATCTGGCCGGTTTTATTGTTAACGGCCACTACAGACGGTTCATTAATAATGATTCCGCGGTCTTTTACGTACACCAAAGAATTGGCCGTACCCAAATCAATGGCCATATCCAACGACATAAAAGAAAATAATTTTTTAAAGGGATTATACATAATAAAATCACAAATCCCAATTTCCAAATCCCAATCAAATCCTAATTCCTAAATTTCCAAAACGTGTTTGGTTATTAAGTAATTTTGGCATTGATTGGTCATTGGGGTTTGGTAATTAGGGTTTTAGGAAATTCAATATTTGCTTAACTTTGATCAATTGAATTTTACTTTTGCTTCTTTCTTTCATCTCGACTGAATTTATCTTTAGCGTCCTTTCGCTCACCACAACCCTATACGGAATTCCGATTAAATCCGATTCGGCAAATTTTTCGCCGGGGGATTTTTGCCTGTCATCATATAATACTTTAATATTTTCTTTTTGCAAGTCTTGATATACTTTTTGACAAGCTTTGGCAACTTTGATATTATTTTCCACTTGAATTAAATGCACTAAAAAAGGCGCCACGCTTTTTGGCCAAATAATTCCTTTATCATCGTGGCTTGCTTCAACAATGGCGCCCATTAATCTGCCAAGACCAATTCCATAACAGCCCATGATAACCGATTTATCTACGGCGTCTTTATCAGTGAATTTTAAATTAAAAGGCGCAGAAAATTTTGTTCCAAGTTTAAAAATATTACCAACTTCAACGGCCTTTTTTTCTTCAAATTCAGCTCCTTGGCATTTTGGACATATAGGGTTTTCCGCTTTAATTTCTTTATTGATGGCAATCCCACATTTTTTACAAATATAAATAACATCTTCACCAATTTCGGTTGCCATTTGAAACTCATCTGAATACTTTGAAAAACTTCCACCCGAGGCCAATGTCCTATAAGTTATTTTTCCAATTCCTGACTCTTTGAAAATCTTTTCATATGCCTTTGCGGCAACTTCGTAATATTTATCCAAATCTGCTTGATTGGCGTGAAAAGAGTACAAATCTTTCATAATAAATTCCTTTGTTCTTAAAATACCTGATTTCGTCCGCAGTTCGTCTCTGAATTTCAGCTGTATATGAAAAACATAGAAAGGCAAATCGCGATAGGAAAAAATAATCTTTTTGGCTGATGGTATCAAGGACTCTTCGTGAGTAGGAGCCAACACGTACTCTTTTTCTCCATTGCCTTTCATTTTAAATAAAATATCATTTAAGGCATCCCATCTGCCTGTTTTTTGCCATATCTCTTTTGAATGCAATACCGGCATTAATATTTCCTGTCCGCCGATTACTTCCATATTTTTCCTGATAATACTTTCAATATTTTTCAACACCAAAAATCCCAACGGTAAAAACGTATACACGCCAGCCATTAGTTGGTCGATATATCCGGCCCGCGTAAGCAAGTCGTGCGATACCGAATCCGCCTCGGCGGACTTATTTTTATTAGCTTTGTAAAATAATTTTGACTGTAACATAATATTTAATTTGAATTAATGAATTTTTTTAAATAAAACGCAGCCACCAAAGAAATGAGCAAAGAAATAACAATGGCTATTCTTAAAATCGCCGTATGAAGGCCTTCTTTTTTATTATTATAATTATCTTTATCCTGCCAGATGCTGACGGTTTTTAACAGTAAATACCCTGCGACCAAGCTTTCCATTCCCATCGCAAAAGAAACCGTGTATAAAATTATTTCTGCCAAACCGGCAAGGGACCTAAAGAAGCAATCGGTAAAATTCAAGTATAAAAAATCTCTTGATTTATCCGTATAGCTATATTTTTCTATGATGTAATTTGATGACTGCGTTACAATACCTAAAAATAAATTACCGCCAAAAACAATACCACAGGCTATCAATAAATTTACATTATAAGACTTTGAAACAATAACATAAACAGCCACCAGTATCAATACGGCCACATAAAAATAAAATAAATACTTGAAAGATTTTAACAGATGATGCAATCTTCTTTCCATGGTTTTGTAAATTAGACCTGTTGCGAAATAAGAATCGCAACGAAAATTTCAGATTTTTAGCCAAAAATTTGATAGAATTTTGAGATTTAGCTTCGCTAAATTGAAAAATTATTGCAAATTTTTGGCAAAAATGTGGAATTTGCAGTAGATTCTTATTTCGCAACAGGTCTATTACTTTAAATTACAATCCAGCTTTCCAAAAGTCTACCACGCGCGGGATATCAAATTTTATGGTTACAAAAATTGACATGGAAATTAACAGCAAAAAACAGATAACGGTAATAATCTGCTCCCACTTTACCGGAACCGGTTTTTTCATTATTTTTTCAAGCACCAAAAATAACAGCTTTCCGCCATCCAGCGCCGGAATGGGAAACAGATTAAAAATCGCCACCAGCACGGAAATGGATCCGATAAAATATAAAAAAAACCCTAAACCATAACTTGCCGCATTGGCCAAAAAGATCGTAATTCCAACGGGTCCTGCTAATTCCGCTCCACTTGGAACGCCCTTTCCCTGGAACATATTTGCAAACACATCGTATATTCCCTGCAAAGATTTAAAGGTAACTTCGCCGGTAAACAAAACTCCGCGCCACGGAGCCTGATACCAGGGATACTTGCCAATAATGGTTGCCAGCCTTTGAAGTTCAATCCCCACCGAACCTTCGTGCTCTCCATAAGAAACCCTTGGAACCAAATCAAAATGTAATGGCTGGCCATTTCTATCCACCGTCACGGTAATAGATTTACCCTTATTTTCCTCTACAAAAATTTGAAAATCGCTTATTTTTGTAATCTTGGCTCCGGCGAAAGGACTGGCAAGATTTACTATTACATCCCCCGTATGTATTCCGGCCGCCTCGGCAGGGGAAGCTTTTTGCACCCCCATCACTTGCACTGATACCAAAGTAGCCTCAATAACCGTATCATCGGCAACCGGAACTTTTGCCCCAATGGTAAAAAGCACTGAAAAAATAATAATGGCGGCAATCCAAAAAGCAAGTACACCGCCCAGTACAATCAAAATTCTCTTCCAGATGGCTAGGTTTGAAAAACTTTTCGCATCGTGGACATCGCCCTCTTCGCCATGAATTTTTACAAATGCTCCCAGCGGTATAAGATTTACCGAATAAAGAGTTTCACCAAATTGTTTTCCAAAGAGCCTTGGGGGATACCCTACGCCAAATTCCTCAACTTTAACTCCGAATTTTTTGGCAATGATAAAATGGCCAAATTCGTGGATGATCATCAAGGCAATAAGGCTTAAAAAGGCGATAAGTAAAGTAACGAGCATGGAACATAGAACATGAAACATGAAACATAGAACAAAACTACGACAGTGTTTTTTGTTATGTGTTACGTGTTATGTGTTACGTGATTTAGAGCAATTCTTTTTCTTTCTTCTCAATTAACTCTTTAATTTTTTTCTGGTATTGGTCAATTAATTTTTGCAATTCGTCTTTGCCGCGAAACTTATCATCTTCAGAAAGTTTTTTTTCCTTTTCCGCCTTTTGTATTTTGCCCCAGGCATCTTCCCTCCAGTGACGCATAGTCTGGCGGCCCTCTTCGGCTTTTGCGTTTAAAATCTTTAGCAAGCTATGACGGTATTCTTCCGTTAACATGGGCAAACTCAACCTGATGGTATTTTTATCAACGGCCGAAGACATCCCAAGGCCCGAACCGGCCACCGCTTTTTCTATCGGTTCTATATAAGAACTGTCCCAAGGCTGGATTACAATTTGATTAGGTTGTGGGCAAGAAATAGCGGCCAGTTGTTTTAAAGTAAAATCACTGCCAAAACAGCTTACTTTGATATCTTCCACCAAAGACGGGTTAGCCCGGGAAGTCCTAATTTTATCCATGTCCGCTTCCAAAAATCTGAATGATTTTTCAAATTCGGGGCGGACATTATCGATAAATTCTTTATATGTGCTCATGGCTTCTAGCTTCTAGCTTCTAGCTTCTAGCCAGTTGCTAGATGCCAGTTGCTAGGAGCTCATTTTATAACTCTAGTAATAATATTTCCAGCGCCAATTTCGGGTTTGTGTTAGTGGCGGAAAGTTGCATATGCAATGTTTCTATAAGCCGCATGATTTTTTTTATTTTTTCAACCGGATAATTGCCTTCTTCATGCGGGGCTTTCAAAGATACCACGCCGACTTTAGCCAATAGCATATTCCTAAAATATCTTTGTAACACTTTCAATATACTCACAACCGTTGCGCTTTCCGGATTGGTTTTTTTTACGTATTGGAATTTTATCGCAAGCTCGCCATGAATAACCGGCAATAATTCCTGCAACAGTTTTTGCTCAACTTCTGATGGCGCATATTGTTTTATGGGGAAAAAAGCAACAGTCTGGCACCGTGAAAAAATCGTCGGCAATAAGGCTTCTGGCTTTGAAGAAATTAAAAAAATAACGGTCTTGCCTTTTGGCTCTTCCAGTGTTTTTAAAAAACTATGCTGCGCTTCTCTGTTCATTCTTTCCGCGTTGTCTATAATGATAGCCTTGTGCCCGCCGTAATAAGATTTATAACTTAAAAAATTATTCACTTCCCTAATTTGACCCACATCAATTTCCATCATGTCTTTTTCATTTTTCACTGATGATTCACTGCTCATAGATTTTACGGTAAGTAAATCCGGAAATTGCTCTTTTTCAATAAGCTTGCAATTTTGGCAATCACCACGCCCCCCCTCAACCATACTCAAATCTGCGCAATCGCGTAGTTTAGAGTATGAGCAGTTTAGCTGTTTTACGAATTCTTTGGCGAACTCTTTTTTTCCAATTCCCTCCTGCCCAAAAAATAAATAGGCATGACTTAACTGTCCCGCTTCAAATTTTCCCTTTAAAAATTCCCATTGTTTTTGGTAAGGAGTAATCACGAATATACAAATTAAAAATAATATACGGATATACAAATCAGACTTTCTGACTTTTAATGATTCATCTTAACAAAGTTATGGGGACAATAAAAGCCTTGACAGATAGTATTAAAAGTTATACTATTATCACATGGAGTCGAAAAATAACAGATTGTTCTTTTCAGGAGATTACCATGTTGGGTTTTCAAAAATCCTATAAAATCGAGTATGAAGAGAAGATGCGCTCGGCTGACAGTACTGTCATAACTATTCAGAATTGGTTCGGTTATGCCGATACAAAAGAGATTGCCTTAAAGTGGTGGTCAAAATTTAAAGAGAATAAAGAAAAGAGCCCTGGACCCACTCATTTCACTCTGGCATTCATCAGTATTACAGAATGCCCTTAACAAAAGCCCGCGAACACATGCATTCACGGGCCTCTTTTTTTGTAATTTTTTTCACTAGACGCTAGCCCCTGAACACTAGACCCTACTTTTTTGACATCACCACCTTCTTGTATTCATCCAAGTGTTCAAGCACAGTTCCGGTTCCACGGATAACGCAAAACAACGGTTCGTCAGCAATAAAACATGGGACTCCCGTGCTTTGCGCCACCAGTTCATTAATTTTTGGAAGCAGTGCCCCGCCACCAGCCATAATAATTCCTTTATTCATAATATCAGCCGAAAGTTCCGGCGGAGTTTCTGATAACACATGTTTTGCGGCTTGAATAATTTCAGCTAGCACATCGGAAATCGCCTCGCATACTTCGTTGTTGGATATTTTAATGTTGCGGGGCAACCCCAAAATCAAGTCGCGCCCTTGAATTTCCATAAACCGCAATTCTTTTTGCAAAAGTGCCGTACCTACTTTTATTTTTATTTCTTCGGCCGATTGAGTGCCAATGGCTAAATTATATTTTTTCTTAATGTATTCGGCAATGGCCAAGTCTATTTTATCTCCCGCCACCCTGACTGAGTGGCTCGTCACAATCCCGCCCAAAGAAATAACCGCCACTTCGGAAGTCCCTCCGCCAATATCAATAATCATATGGCCGGAGCATGAGTTAATGGGAATTCCGGCGCCGATGGCGGCCAGTATCGGTTCTTTGGCGACAAATGCCTGGCGGGCTCCGGCAGATAACGCCGCTTCAATGACCGCCCGACGCTCGGTTGAGGTGATTCCGGCAGGAACCGAAATTACCAATTCAGGTTTGAATATTTTAAAGTGGCTGGTGGTTTTTTTAATAAAGTAACGCATCATCGCCTGGGTTACTTTATAATCGGCAATCACTCCGTCTTTTAACGGCCGATATACTTTAATATCCGAAGGGGTCCGGCCGATCATTTCTTTAGCATTTTCACCTACCGCCAGAATTTTATTGTCAGATAAAGAAATCGCAACAACGGATGGCTCGTTTAAAACAATCCCCTTGCCCCGCACATATACCAAAGAGTTGCAGGTTCCAAGATCAATGGCAATTCTATTGTTGAACATAAAAATTTTAATTTATTAAAATTTTTACCGAGTACTCAAAGCATTGAGTGCTTGGTAATTCCTATTTATTAAAATTTTCACCGAGTACTCAACGCATTGAGTGCTTGGTGATTCCTATTTATTTAAACTGTTTTTAATCCTTTCTCTAAGAAATTTTACCGCCTGCCCTCTTTGCTTTAGCTTTCGTTCTCTGTCTTGGGCATCTAATTTATTTTTGTAAGCCTCATAGTATATTAATTCGGGAGTCTTATCTTTATGCTCTCTTATTCTTCGCTTTAAATCATTTGTATAGCCTATATATATTTTTCCATCTCCCTTTCTTAATAAATATACGTAGTACATAATAGACTTGTCCCTAAATAAGGAAAATAGGCTCAATTTACTTTTCAATTTGGAGCTAAATTTTTTATTTAGGGACAAGTCTATTATAGAAAAAATAGTTCAAACCGACCAAGCACTCAATGCGTTGAGTACTCGGTCAAACGCATGAGCGCTTAAACACTCATGCGTTTGATATCCGCGCCCAGTTTTTGCAATCTCTCCTCTATCCTCTCATATCCCCGATCAATATGAAAGACATTATCAATGACGGTTTTGCCTTCTGCCATCAAACCGGCCAAAATCAATACGGCGCCGGCCCGCACATCCAGGGAATTCACATTAACGCCTTGCATCGTTTTGGGACCGAAAACAAATGCCCGATGCGGGTCTACCACTTCAATGTCCGCACCCATTTTACGCAATTCCTGCATATAGCCAAAGCGGCTTTCATATAAAGGGTCATGGATTAAACTTTTGCCTTCTGCCCGGGTTAAAAGAGTCACCATCATAGGCAGTAAATCAGTGGGAAATCCCGGATGAGGCAGTGCTTGCACTTTGGCGCCCGCCAAGTTTGGCGAATGGAAAACCGTCACTTGGTTCTCGCCCTTTTCAAAAATAACACCGATTTCTTTTAATTTTTCCAAAAATAAATCAAGGTGTTCAAAGTCCACATTCTTGACTACTACTTTTCCGGGAGTCAAAATGCCGGCAATAATAAATGTCCCCGCTTCAAGGTTGTCGGGCGTGACGGTATGGGTACAGCCATATAATGCTTCCACCCCTTCAATTTCAAGTACATGTGTTCCATTGCCTTTTATCCTGGCCCCCATTTTCAATAGCATATTACCCAAGTCTTGCACCGACGGTTCGCTTGCCGCGCCTTTGATAATGGTTTTCCCTTTTGCCAATACGGCGGCCATCATCAAAGCTTCGGTTGCCGTCGGGCTGAATTCGGTCAATATCACTTCGGCGCCGGCCAACGCTTCCCGATACACATTATATAAGTCGCCCTCTTTTTTAATTTTTGCCCCCAATTTTTCCAGGGCTTTTAACTGGATATTAATCGGACGCATGCCGATTTTATCCCCGCCCGGAGCGGAAAACTGGAAATAATGAAATCGCGTAAGCAAGGGCCCTACCAGTAAAACCGACATCCTGGTTTTTGAAAACTTTTCAAGATCGATTTTTTCAACATCAATATTGGCCGCATTTAACTTTATTTTCCTTTCAGACAGATATTCAACCGTCACACCAATACTTTTTAAAATATCAATTTGATTTTTAATATCGGAAATCAGCGGAACATTATCAATAATGCAATCTTCCCGAGTAAGCAAAACCGCCGCAAGGCATGAACCCGCCGCATTTTTTGATCCTCTCACTTCAATTTCTCCCTCCAATTCCCTATTACCATTGATGACAAATTTATCAGCCATATGCTGTTTTTAAATACTGTGAATTACGAAATGCTTTCGAGGTATTTTTTCCAAATGTGGAGATAGAAATTTGATAGAATTTCTAGGCTTGCCCTGCGGGCCCGCCTAGAAATTATAGCGAATTTATAGCCCACATTTGGGAAAAAGACCCGAAAAGTCTTCTCAAACGAGCATTTCGTAATTCACAGTAAGTTATGCCTCATACTATTTTATTTTCCCGTTAATGTCAACTACGCCAAACTTGACTTAAACAACAATACGTGATAATCTATTTTTAGGTTCCGGATGTTCTGGAACAGTTCTTTCTTCAACTTTCGGAGGAATTTGGCTATGGCCAAAGCTGTGTTCCATGTCGGGGTCTTCGGGATCCCGGCGAAACTCGTCAATGGCGTCGTTCGCATCAAGGTGAACGTGCGTGGCGACGAAGCCGAACAAACCCGCCAGTGGGGACTGGCAAAGCTGACGCCGGTTCCCGGTATCAGTATCATTGACTGCCCCGGCGGAGCAGTCAAACCCGGGGATAAGTCCATGGAAGAAGCTCTCCGGCGAGAGATCGCCGAGGAAACCGGCGGATGCGAACTCGAATTGCTGGGCGAATTCAGCCAGGCCTTCCAGTTTATGAGTGAAGGAACACTCGAGAAACCCGCGGATCTGGCCTTCTGGTGTCCGATTCGGCTCATCGGCGAACCCAAGCCCTCCGCCGAAGCCTCCGCACACCCGTGGATCTCCATGGCAGAGTTCGAGGCTGAAACGCCCTATCGCTGCGTCTCGGGCCTCGGCAACAAGGGCCGCACCGGCCGCATGATGCGCGCCGCACTGAAGTGGTTTGAGACAAGATGGGGGGATGCGAAAATCTTCTCGTAACCACAAGCCCCTTGCAATGATGCAAGGGGCTTTTTTATAAAATAAAAACCGCAATATTATAAGTTGCGGCCGTAATTTCTTTAAAAAACTACTTTACCATTTTTGAAGAATCATCAACCGGAATCCAATCCAAGTTATTTTCCCAATCATGGATTCTGTTGGCATTATTTGACACTCCATACACTAATTCAAATCCAAACGGGATGCGTTTTACTTCTATACATCTTTTAACTAAACTGGCGCAATCACGTCGGCTTAGCCAGAATTTTTCATAGCCTTCTTCATTTCTTAGTTTATCATGAAGACTAACGCCGCCAAACCGAATGCAAATAACTTCTAAGCCTTTTGTCGCATAATACCTCCCCAGTGTTTCTATATACACTTTGGTGGTGCCATACAAATTATTGGGAATGGGTATTTTATTGGGAGTTACGGGACTTGGCACGTGCCAGTGGGAAAAGTTGTCGGCATGAATAGAACTTGCCATAATCACCCTTGGCACGCCGGTTTCCATGGCAGCCCTATACACATTTTCTGCCATCTTTTTATTTTCCGGTTCCATGGAATTTGATTTCCAATTTTCCCGGCTATTCCAAGCCAAATGAATGACCACATCTTTGCCTTGTATAATTTCTTTTAGCTCTTCATAAGAACTTGCAACATTGATCTGACGCACAATGGTTTCTATATTGCGAGATTCACAATCCACTAACGTAAAGTCAAAGACGTCCTTGAGGGCTTCAAAAATAATGGCGCCAATTCTTCCCTTACCGCCAGTGACCAAAACTTTTTCCATGATAATTCCTCTTGATTGTAAATGATCAAAACCTTTTATATACTAATATAAAGTAAAAAAATATGCAAAAAAATATTTTAGTCAGTATTACTGGTAGCCAAGAAAAAAACTGGCAGGATAAATTACAAGAAATTACGGATTTTAAAATTCAAGAAATTGCTTTGTTTTTAGAAATCTTTGAAAAAGAACAACGCGAAAAAATATACCAGGCACTTTTAACATCTAACGTTAAAAGTATTCCTTTGGTTCATATCCGCCACGATATGACAAAAGACGAGCTGCAGTTTTTAAAAACAACGTTTAAAGCCAAATATTTTACCTGCCATGAAGAAAACTTTGTACACCATGATATTGAACACTGGAAAGGGTTTTATAAAAATATTTTTTTGGAAATGAATTTTGATAATTTCGTTTCCAAAAAAGTAATGGTAGAAAAAATCGGTGGATTTTGCATTGACCTGGCTCATTTTAAAGTTGGATTGGAAAAGTTAAGTAAAGATTTTGAATATGTCTATAGTAAAAACAAAATGGCAAAATATTTTAAGTGCAACCATGTAAACGGCTACAATCCAAAAATTAATAAAGACATGCACACTATTTATAGCTTCAAAGAATTTGATTATCTAAAAACTCTGCCCGAATTTGTATTTGGAAACGTGATAGCGCTTGAAATGTCCAACCCAATACAAGAACAGCTAGAATTTAAAAAATATCTTACCAAATTACTCTCGGAAAAGTTTAAATAAAAAAAGAAGCCCGGTATATATCGGGCTTCAGGGAAAGCTTCTTTCTAAAGAAAACTACTGTGGTTGACTCACATACACACTAATTATTATGCGTCAATTATTGAAAAATACCCTATTTTTTGATATCATTGAGCAATGACTAAAAGAAACAGGCTCATTGTGCTTGCTATCTGCACGGTGCTATTTTTTATAATAACTCCCTATATTATTCTCTATTCCCTTGGATATAGGGTTGACTTTAAAAAATTAAGGATCGTAGCAACGGGAGGAATCTACGTAAAGGCATTTCCGCAAGGGGTAAATGTAATCATTGACTCTAAAACAAATGATAAAACCAGCATACTGTCATACTCGGTTTTTAAACAAAATCTTTTATCAGGAGTACACACCGTTCTGATAAAAAAAGACGGCTACTATGATTACCAAAAAAATCTTACCATAAAAGAAAACGAGGTTGAAAAACTGGAGCACGTGATACTGATAAAAAAAGACATCCCTTTTACCCTCCTTGATAGTAATACCGATTATTTTTATCCGTCACCTAACGGAAATTACGTTCTGCTGGCAACCATAACTGCAAATACAGCCGGCAGTAAAAAAATTGATTTTAACATATTGCATGTAACCAATGGGCAAACGCAAAGTTTTTTACTGGATAACCTTCTCTTATCAGACCAAATATCAACGGCAATATGGTCTGAAGATTCAAGCAATGTGCTGGCCAAAATCGGGGAACATTACTTTTTATTGGAACCATTATTGCCAACACCAAAAATCACCCCGTTGCCCTTTTTAACAAGTTCAGAACAGGCAACATTCAATCCACAAGACGCCGATCAGATTTTTTATATTAAAAATAAAAATCTTTTTGCCGGGCGGTCAACGGTTCCGATTATAAAAAATATTATTGCTTACCAAGTAACGCAAAACAGTATACGGTCGCTGGGTTATGACGGATTTTTACGCACTGCCAACCTTGATGGAAAAACCACCGGCACCGTAAATACCCGGGCGCTGGTTATTAAAAACAAAAGTTCTTATACTATCCTTAGCTATAAAAATACGGTATGGCTACAAGAAGATACTTTGCTTTGGACATTAAACCAAACTTCCGGCGTATTTGAAGATTTTTACAATCCAGTCAAAAAGGTCAAGGTTTCACCTGACGGACAAAAAATCCTTTTGCATAACGATCGGGAAATATTATTTTCTTATGTAAATTCCAACGTTCCGGAAAAGATATTTTTAAACAGGTTATCAGAGAAAGTGAGCGACGCTTTTTGGCTCGGGGATCATTACGTGGTTTTTACGTTTGGAAACAACATCATTATTTCTGAAATTGACAACCGGGGGAATATAAACACGGTTCAATTGCCAAATATCGCAAACCTGCCTGATGGCAAAACTGTTGATATTAATAATCCGCTAATATATTTTAACCAGCAAGATAAAAAATTATACATCTTAACTGGCAATAATCTATTAAGTTCAGATCAACTAATTCCCTAATGTTAACCCAAAAAAAAACTGCCGAGATGGCGGTTTCTTTTGTAAAATATATTAATCACTTCAGAAAAATCTATGTTGATAAATCTCTCTGAAGTGATGGGAAGTTTTGCCTCTCCCCGTAGGCTTTCGTTTTTATGCGTAGTCGTAGAACCAGTGATGCGGATATTCAGGTGCTTCACCCAAACGCCACACCGACTGGACGCAGACGACCGCAGGAGCGCCGGTAGGATTCTTTGGAACATACACGCCGCCCGAAGCCTCCCAGCCCTCTTCATCGTCGCCTTCCTTGACTTCACAATTGTAGACCAGCAAGTCCCCTTCCTCCTTCTTCAAGTTTACGGTTACCTTTTCCTTGGCGACCTTCAGATGTTCCTCCTCCCAGAGTGCTCGCACAAAAGATTCTCGTGCTTGCTCTTCAGGAGGAAGATTCACCTCCATTTCCACTTGCATCCTGTCTAGCTCCTCAGCCTCCTTCCATCTCTGTTCAATGTCCCTGTCCATGGCACAGCAACGACACTCCTTGTCTTCAGGATAGAGAGTTCCATGACAATCAGGACACTTGGGCAACGATTCCTCATAGCACCAACTGTTCTTGTCTTGGATGTGTTCATCCTGGTGTAACACAGACCAATAACACAAGGGACAGTGCGGATAACCCCTCAGAAAAAGGATTCCTTGCATCTTGTAGGCGGCGTGCCTACGAGGAGGAGCATCTTTCAGACCGACGCCTTCGCTCCACTTGTTGACGAGGCGACAGACGTGGCGGTAGAACCCGCAAAACAGAACCATGCGCAGATAGAAATAGAGAACGTAGGACATGGCAATTTCCTTTCAAGCTAGGAGTTATTCGGCTTGCCGTGCCGTCTCCCGAAGGAGATTTGGTTGGTCAATCTATCACTACTTTTTTATAGCATAATATCAAATGTTCTGTCAATACCCTCGCAATACTTCAGCTGTTCAGAAACACTTACTGCTCTGAATAACGGTAGTGCAAATTGTGAACGTTCATAATTTACACTACCGCTTAATAAAAATATTTCCGAATAGCGCCATACCCTCAACTTAAAGCCACTCAAAAAGCCGTCTTTCGACGGCTTTTTCTTAACGTTTTGCCCACTGCGGAGATTTTCTGGCGCGTTTTAATCCGAACTTCTTCCTCTCTCTCATTCTTGGGTCTCGGGTTAAGTAGCCCGCTTTTCTCAATCTTTTCCTGAAATTATTATTAAAATCAACCAATACCCGTGCCGTGCCGTGCCTTACTGCTTCGGCCTGGGCATTGCGGCCCCCGCCTTTTACAATAACGGTAACCTTGAATTTATCGAGGCATTTCATTTTCCTCATGGAAGCCGTAGACGTTTGCTGGTCTTCTTTAAGAGAAAAATATTGTTCGTAGTGTTTGTTATTAATTAAAAATTGTTTTTCTCCCCTGGTAAAAAGGCGTACGCGGGCTACCGCAGTTTTCCTGCGGCCAATCGCTTCAAAGTAACGGTCTGGCTTTGCGGCTAATTCTTTTTCTGTAGGAAAATCTTCCGGCAAAATATCGTCAACGTCTTCTTTGTTTAAAATCACCTCTGGTTTTATCTTTTGTTCTATTTTTTTAACCAGCGGTTTTTTCACCGTATCTTGCAAAACCCCGCCCGAGGCAGTGGCTTTTACCGTTGTTTTTTTTGGTTTTTCTTTTATCATCATTTTTATTTCTCAAAAATACGCTGATTTACGCGGATATTTATGCTGATGCGATGCGTCGTAATCTGCGTTCATCTGCGTTAATCTGCGAATTTTATTGCTTTGCAATAAAATTGAGTTATTTGGAAAATCTTAATCTCTTAATTTGTTTTGCCCGTAATTTATTTTTTGTCAGCATTCCCATGACCGCTTTTCTGAAGATTTCTTGCGGCCCTTTTTTAAGATACACTTCTTTCATGGTAGCTTTTTTTAATCCTCCCATATATAAGGTGTGGTGATAGTATATTTTATCCTGGAATTTTTTCCCCGTATATTTTAACCCTTCCACATTTTTTACCGTAACAAAGTCACCGATATCTTTATAGGGAGCAAATCCCACTTTATTTTTACCGCGCAACAAAACCGCAACCTCCGTAGCCAGTCTTCCTAGCACTTTATCGGTTGCGTCAATCATTACATTTTCTCGTTTTATAACTTCCATATGCTTGGAGCAATCACGAATATACAAATACGTTCAAATATACGAATTTTACGAATATGCAAACTGCTGTGATTTGTATATTCGTATATTATCTTAGATTCGTATATTCGTGATTACTCTTTTACCAATTCAATAATCGTCATTTTTGCCCCATCTGATTTGCGCGAACCCAGCTTGGTAATTCTTGTATAACCCCCTTGGCGCTTTGTAAAATCCAGAGCGATTTGATCCATTAATTTTTTAACGGTGAATGGCGATAAGGATTTTGCCAATATTCTGCGATTGGCTACCGTATTGGTTTTTGCTCTGGTAATAAATTTTTCAGCGACCGCCCTGAGTTCTTTTGCTTTTGCTTCGGTGGTTTTTATTTTTCCATGCAAAAAAAGACTGGTGGCAAGCGTTCTTAACAGTGCTTCCCTTTGATGCTTTGGCCTTGATAATATTCTTCCTTTATTTCTTTTTCGCACCCCAGTAGAAGAATTTTGACGAATTAAATTGATTCATATTCGTTAAAACTCTTGTTAATTATTTTTATTTTATCAACAACTCTTGTATGCGCACCTATTCCCGTAAATTTAATTCAACAACTTAAGTCAAAATTCTCTACGGGGTAGTCCTGTAGTGAAATTTTATTGTGATAAAATTTCTACTACTGGGGCATGGCTATTTTTTGGCTTTCTTAGTCTTTGTATCTTTTGTTTTTGTCTGTTTTTTAGTTTTTGGCTTTTCCGAAGCGATTTCACCTTCTTTTGTGGTTTGTATTTTTAAATCTTCCGACGACTTCCCTTCAAAAATTAAAACAAAATGTTTTATTAATATTTCCGTTGCCTGGTAGAATGCTTCTTGCGGAGTAATAGTGCCATCGGTCTCTATTTCAAGGCTTAATTTATTAAAGTCGGTACGGTCGCCAACCCTCATGTTTTCAACCTGAAAATTCACATTTTTAATGGGAGTAAAAATAGCATCAAGGACAATTACGCCTATTTCTGAATTTGCCTGCAAAGGGCTTGCCACCTTTTTAATTTTCCTCTGATCTTTTGGCTCATACCCTATGCCTTTTTCTATCGTAATTTCTATATCAAGTTCTGTTTTCTTGTCGGTGATGGTAGCAATATGAAGTTCTGGATTAGCAAGCACTATCTGGGGAAATAGCTTGAAATCAGCACCGGTCACTTTTTTCTCCCCCTTCACTAAAAGCCTCACTTTTTGCGTTTGGCCTTCATGAATCTTAAACCTTAAATTTTTCAGGTTTAACAGGATCATAATAGCATCTTCTAAAACTCCTTCCATGGTAGAAAATTCATGGGAAACACCTTTTATTTTTACTTCGGTAACTGCGACTCCTTCTAAGGAAGATAACAAAACTCGTCTTAGAGAATTTCCAATAGTAACTCCGTACCCAGGATAAAGACCGTCTATTTCAAAAACAGATTGGTGTTTATTTTTTTTAATAACCTTTGGCGGTAATGGCAATGAAATCATATATATGAAACATGAAGCCTGAAACATGAAACATAACGATATTGTTAATTGTTCCGTGTCACGTGCTCCATGAAATTAACGTGAATAAAATTCAAATATTAACGAAATCTCAACTGGCGGATTAACTTCTGCCAAACTTGGCTGTCCAACTACCACGCATTCAAATTTTTCTTTATTTAAATTCAGCCAAACTGGCGGTTCTAATTTTTTTACGATAAGCGCTAAATCCTGAAATACCATCTTTTTTTTCTTCGTTTCTTTAATGGCAATAACATCTTCTTTGCTTACTTGAAACGACGGAATATTAACCGGTTTTCCATTTACTAAAAAGTAAGCATGATTGACAAGCTGACGTGCATGGCTGCGGGACTTTGAAAACCCCAGCCTGAAAACAACATTATCTAGCCTTTTTTCAAGACGGCAAATAAGCTCATCTGACACGTTTTCAACCCTTCCCATCTTACCGAGGGTTTCTAAAACATATCTTTTAAACTGCCTTTCGGATAATCCGTACAACCTCTTAAGGCTTTGTTTTTCAACCAGAGATTTTTTATATTCTGAAACCGCACCCCTTCTTTTCTTTTTCTCTTGGCTTGGGGCACCGGCTGGTTTTATATTTTTAAATTGAGTATTTTCCATAATCAGCGAATTTACGAATATATTACGAATTTACGAATATGTAAGGTATTCGTTTGTTCGTTTTTTATTCGTAAATTCGTAATATATTCGTTCATTCGTTGATTATTACACTCGTCTTACTTTTTTAGGCCTTACCCCGTTATGAGGAATAGGTGTAACATCTTTTATTGAAACCACATTTAAACCTTGATTAACTAATGTTCTTACCGCAGATTCTCTTCCCGCCCCCACTCCCTTTATAAAAACCTCTATCTTTTCTACCGCTAATTTCTTGCAAATATTGACGATTGCTTCGGCAACACGGGAAGCGGCAAATGAGGTGGCCTTTTTCGCACCCTTAAATCCCACAGCGCCGGCTGATTTTGAAGCCAAAACCTGTCCCTTAGAATTAGTAAGAGTAACGATAGTATTATTGTACGAAGAAGATACATATACCCTTCCTTCGGAAACTCTCTCCGTTGACTTTACCTTGATTTCTTTTTTAAAAGTTTGGTCAACTTTTTCCTTCTCTTTTATGGTATCTTCTTGGCTTGTTTCTGCAATATGTTTTTTACCCACAGATGTTTAGAATCTAGAAAATAGAAAGTAGAATACGAAACGTCAAAATTCTATTTTCTATTTACTAATTTCTATTTTCTCGTTTTAATTATGTTGGTGCTGCTGCCGGTTTGCGTCCCGATCCCATGGTTTTTCTTACATTGCCCCGGACCGTCCTGGTATTTGTCTTGGTTCTTTGTCCTCTTACGGGAAGTTTTTTTGAATGCCGACTGCCCCGCCAAGTGCCAATGTCTTTTAATCGTTTTACATTTACCATGACCTGTCTTCGTAAATCTCCTTCAATTTTATAGTTTTTTTCAATAAATTCCTTTAAAGCGTTAATTTCCGCAGGGGTTAAATCTTGTGCCTTTTTATTGGGGTCAATGTTGGTCGCCTGTAAGATTTTTTTACTCAAAGAATCTCCCACTCCGTAAATATAAGTAATGGCTATCTGGATTCTTTTATTTTCAGGGATGCTTACTCCCGCGATTCTTGGCATACTAATAAAATTATTTATATTATCAAAAATTTTCTTTGTAAAATTTTTAATACCTTATTATTAGAAATTAGAAGTTCCAGCCCGCAGGTCTGGACTTATCCTTGTCGTTGTTTGTGCTTTGGATTTTTCTTGCAAATAACATAAAGCACGCCAGCCCTTTTGACTATACTGCAATCATTACAAATTTTTTTTACTGATGGCCTGACTTTCATGGAACATGGAACATGAAACATGGAACAAAACTACAACGTCGTTTTTTTGTTACCTGCCTGCCGGCAGGCAGGTGTGTTCCATATTATGTGTTATGTGATTTACTTTAACCGGTACACAATCCTTCCTTTGCTTAAATCGTACTCTGTCATTTCTAAAGTCACTTTATCTCCCGGTAATATTTTAATCCTATTAAGCCTCATCTTTCCGGATAAAAATCCTGTCACTTCTTTGCCGTCATCCAATACTACCTTAAAAAAGGCATTTGGTAAAGCCTCTATTACTCTGCCTTCCCTTTTGATGAGTTTTTTTGAACTCGTAACCTGCATCCCTTGCCCAACCGGCTGTGGCG
>MHPA01000010.1:28281-29422 GCA_001820255.1 Candidatus Staskawiczbacteria bacterium RIFCSPLOWO2_01_FULL_38_12b
AATACTATCAAATTAAGATATAAAGGTCAACCCCTTTGATAAGATTGCCCCTATACGTCGCAGTGTTGCGGCTAAAATATAGAATTACTGGAGGTGTAATTGCACATAAATCCTGTTTTTATCTTTCGGGGCTTTCTTGACCCAAAATGGCCAAAAGTTAACTTTTAATTCAGAAATGCCATCAGCATACATTTGATCAACCACCTGCTTTATCTGGTCTGCAGATTTGGACGAGAATAAACCAGCTAAATCATCAACGTTGATATTTTTATATGTCATAACCGATGATTGCAAGTTGACCACCAATACTCTTTTTTTCATATCAGGTATCCCTGGACTGTAGCTGGAGGACAAACTGGTTTGAAGAAACGTATTACCCGATGGCAGCTGGTTTGAAATTTCATCTTTAATGAAATTTTCCACGTCTTGTTTTTTAAATACCAACGCAGAAGCCGTCACCTCTGCAGTTTCTTTAAAAGTATTGGCGATGGCATCGACTTTTACATCAGAACTTGCACTAATAACGCCCGTGGTAATTGCGCCGTCCAATAATATATCATCGGGGCCTATTTTAGTTTTTAAAGAATCTTTTGCCTGAATTGATATTTTTTTTGTCATAATTTCCTGGGCGGTTTTAATATCATCTTGCGTCACCTTTTTTACGGTTCCGGTATATCCTCCCGCCATGGTGGCGGCTGACTCTCCATATATGCTGTAATAATAAGATGTGCCATATAACTTTGGCACGGAAAACTTAGAAGGGCCTATATTATAATCACTTCCGGACTGTTCAGCTTGAATATCCACGACAATCGAACCGGGGGTGTTTTTTTGCGCTGCGGGAATGGCTACTTTTTTAAGGGTGATAAAATATTTTCCAGAATCCGACAAAAAATGGGTCCCCTTTATTAAAGTAAAAACGGAATTCATCTTATTGTATATTCTAAGAGTTCCCGTTGCCTTGCCGTCATTTGCAGCGCTACCGGTTGCAGGAAATTCTTGGGTGGCACTTTCCTGTACTTCAATAAATTGGGCGGGAATTATTTTATGGGGAATATCTAGTGTGTCTTTGGACACATCTATGGTCATTTTATCTTGCAGGGTCAGGGTATCCATTTTAGGCCAAATTTCAACATCGGCC
>MHPA01000010.1:29492-58866 GCA_001820255.1 Candidatus Staskawiczbacteria bacterium RIFCSPLOWO2_01_FULL_38_12b
TCGGGCGGCAATGGATTTTTGTAAGAATTTTTTACTTGCCGGCGTACCGGTTTTTTTGGAAGGTTGGTATTTTTATGGTTTCCTTCCAAAGATTTTATGGCATTTTCCACTTTATGAGCCATTTTAGGAGGGATAATATCGTACATTTTTTTAGCCATAATTTTTTATTGGAGTAATCACGAATATACAAATGAGAAATAATATACGAATATACAAATCACCACAATTCGTATATTTGTATATTTGAACGTATTTGTATATTTGCGACTACTCCAGAATTGCTTTTATCCTTCGCACTCCTTGACTGGAGGCTTCTTCTTTTATAATCTTAAATGTCCCTAATTCAGATGTATTTTTTACATGGGGACCTCCGCAAAACTCCTTGCTGATTGCGTTTCCCTTTTTATCCTCGATAAAATACACCGATACCATATTACCGTATTTTACACCAAATTCCATTTCGGCTCCAATTTTCTGTGCTTCCTCCAGAGGCAGTTCCCGTTTTACCACATCCAGTCCCTGATGTATTTTTTCATTGACCATATCTTCCAGTTTTTTTATTTCTTCTGCGGTAATCTTTCTATCAAAAGAAAAGTCAATCCGCAACCTTTCTGAATTTATATTGCTTCCTTTTTGTTTTACCTGTTTGCCGAATAATTCCTGCAAAGCCGCCAATAATAAATGGTGTGCGGTATGAAGTTTTATTGTTTCCGGCTCATCATCCGCCAATCCCCCTTTAAACATTCCGGCCGAAGCCGTGCGGGAAAGCTCCTGGTGTTTTTTAAGCTCTTCATTAAATGATTTAATAGCCTCATCCTCAAAAATAATACCTCCTAATTCCTCTAATGATAATTCAATGGGAAGTCCATAACTTTGATATAAATAGAATAATTTAACTCCTAATTCCCTCGCTTCCCTTTTCTGATCCGTTCCCTGAGAGTAATTACCCGATGAACCCATGTCATTAACCGAACTTCTGCGTATTTGACCCCACCATTTTTTGATACCATTTAACTCTTTCAATCCCCTTTCTAAGGTTTCGTTAAATTTCTCTTCTTCTTTTTTTAATTCTTTCCCAATGAATGTAATGTTTTTTTCTAATTCAGAATACACATCTTTATAATCCGCAGTAACTATAGTTGCAATTTCTTTTGTCCATTTTTTTTCCGTAATTCCCAATTTCTTGCCAAATCTTATAGCCCGCCTTACGAGACGTCGCACAATATATCCCTGACCGGTGTTATTGGGGGAAATGCCATCGCCATCACCCATAATAAAAGTGGCGGATTTTATATGATCCGCAATTACTTCAAAAGATTTTCTATCATCACGGTATCTTTTCCCCGACAACCCTTCAATTTTTTTTATGATATGTAAAAATAAATCCGTTTCAAAAATATTATCCAAACCTTCGCTTACCATAGTCATCCGTTCAAGCCCCCCGCCAAAGTCCACATTTTGCTGTTCCAATTTTTCAAAACCTTGTTGGGTTTTTTTATATTCAATAAAAACACTGTTTCCAATTTCAATAAATCGCCCGCAGTCGCAATTTACATGGCAAAGCGCACCTTTAAATTCTGAATTTTCATGCTTTTTTAAATCAGGTCCCAAATCATAAAAAATTTCGCTGTCCGGCCCGCCGATTTCACCGATGGGCATTTTTTCAGGAGTGCCTGATTTTGACCACCAATTTTTTTTGGCCGGATAATAAAAAATCCTGCCGTCTTGCATGCCATCATTTTCCGGAAAATCAACATCTTTTGCGTCAATACCGTATGTTTTGAAAACTTGTTTTAAAATATCAACTGATTCAGAATCTTTTGGAACGCCGATAACTTCTTCTCCCCGAAAAACAGTGGCATAAAGCCTGCTGGCATCAATTTTTATTTCATCTATTAAAAAAGAATATATCCAGGTCAATTGTTCTTTTTTAAAATAGTCCCCGAGTGACCAATTCCCCAGCATTTCAAAAAAAGTATTGTGCCTGCCATCGCCCACTTCTTCTATATCTTCTGTTCTGAAAGATTTTTGAGAATCAGTTAATCTTGTTCCCTCTGGGTGCTTTTGGCCCAACAAATAAGGCACCAATGGCTGCATTCCCGAACTTATAAAAAGCGTAGAAGAATCACCTTCGGGAATCAAAGAAGCGCTGGGAATGATTTTATGCCCCCGATCCTTAAAGAAATCCAAAAATTTCCAGCGTAATTCAGCTGATTTCATGGAATAATCATACTACAAAACATATGTTTTGTACAAAAAATAAAAACCGCTAATACCAAAATAATGGGACTAGGCGGTTATGAGTTTTTTTTATTTAAGAATATTGGACATTGGTAATATCTTGCGCTTTCAATGACAAATCCATGTTGTGAAAGAACATCAACGACCCATCTTAAACGAAAACGAACAAGATCGGCATGTATAATACGCAAAGACCAAGTCCCATCATACTGTCGCACAGGCTTACCGGTAAAAATATGACGCCAGAAACACACAAGCACCCATTCTTTTGATTCGTCAGTCAAATCCTTCCTCGTCAATTGGTCATCCAAATCTTTAATGCTTTCAGGATTATCAAACTTATCAGGAACCTTAAAACACATCTCTACCCAAGCCATAACACTTCCTCCTAGTACTAGGTATAGCGGTCTGCCACTACCGAAGCGGCAAACGATTGCGGTTTTATTTTGGGTTCAAATCCATTGGCCCTTATTAATCCTGTCACTTCTTTTACCATTTCTTTGGTTTTGCCTTGCTCGCCCACGTCGGCATGGATATAGGCAAATTGATAGTTAAAAGCGGGCCGGCTTTTTCCAAATTCTTTTTCCAACGTTTCGCGCAAGGTTAATGCTAACTCGCAGGACAAATAGACTTCTTGTAAAATCCGCTGCTTCCAATTTATGTGCATAAATCTTTTAAGATAGGCATCCGGATAGTGCATTTTTTTTAAAAAAAACCGGCCGCCGGATCCGGTGCGCAATACCACAATAGCAATCGGGAAAAACGGCTTGTCACTTGAAGGCGAATCACACCCAACCACGATGTCATAAAAAAATTCCGGCTGAGCCGAAATGTAGTCATAAATTTCTTTTATTACTTCTTTAAATTCCATATTGCCCTTACTGGGGCTGAAAAATTGGCCGGTTTGGATTTGGTTACTCATATTGATTTAATGATACTGATAAATTCTTGTGCGTCAAGCGAAGCTCCCCCAACCAACAAACCACTAACGCCGCCTCCTTTAATATATTCTGCCGAATTTTTACTATTAACACTGCCGCCATATAACATTTTCATGTCATCAGCCAGTTCCCGATTATACATATTTGAAATAATTTTTCTTATTAACAGCATTGATTTTAATGTTTCATCAACCGAACAGTTTTGCCCGGTGCCAATGGCCCAAACTGGCTCGTAAGCTATAACTAATTTTGAATTTTGAATTTCGAATTTTGAAACTCCGTGCAATCCTTCGGTGATTTGTCTTTCTAGCACTTCTGACTTTTTTTCTGCCCGGTTTTCTTCAAGTGTTTCGCCAATACAAAAAATAGGATTTATATCTCTGTCCAGCGCTTTTTTGATTTTTTTATTAATTTGTTCATTAGTTTCGCCAAAATACTTCCGGCGCTCTGAATGGCCGATAATCACATATTTTATTTTTAAATCTTTCAGTTGGGCTGCACAAATTTCTCCCGTAAAAGCTCCCTTTTCTTCCCAAAAAATATTTTGCGCTCCAAGCGGCAAGCCTTTTAACAAAGGTAAATATACAAACGGCGGACAAATTACTATATCTGTATTTTTATTTTTTGCTCCCTTTTTCACTGCATCAAAAAGCTTTTTAGCTTCTTTAGCGGTTTGGGGATTCATTTTCCAATTTGCTACTATTAACGTCTTCATAGGTTTATTCTACCAAAACTTTTCTAAATAAAAAAGCCCTTTAGAATTAACTCGCAGGGCTACAAAGACATTGGTTCACCAAGGATTCTTTTAATTGTTTCTTTCATTATTCGAAAAGAATCGCCTTGATAAACAAAGCCAGAAAAATAACTGGCATGGATAAATATTTCTTTCGGACTCCACGCTCTTTTCCACTGAAAATACATACTAAGATGGAGGTGGTACATATAAAATTGTTTGCCCCTAAAGAAATCAAACCCTTCCTTTTCTCTGTCAAAAAGAGGTTTTTGATTATCATTTTTGGTAAACGCTTCAAAAAGGTTTGAAGCAAGTTCCCAGATTTCGTCATCTGATGCGTCATCGCAATCAATTCTACAAAAAGCACAATAAGCACTAAAATGAGATCCAAAAGAGTACGAAAACTTTCCCATATTTCAATCTCCCTTCTTTCTAGTTATCAAAGAACAACACTACAGCTGTGTCAACACTCTGCACCCATCTCTGGTAATCGCAAGGGTATGTTCAAAATGCGCCGCCAACGAACCATCTTTGGTGGCAAAACCATAGCCGTCATCGGATCTTTTTAAGTTGTAATCGCCCATGGTCACCATCGGTTCTATGCAAATAACCATGCCTTCTTTTAAAGTAATTCCCGTAGCGCGTTTGCCAAAATTAGGCACGTATGGATCTTCATGCACCTTTTTTCCAATACCGTGACCATATAAAGTTCTTACCACGCCAAAACCCTGGTCTTCAATATGCCTTTGAATAGTATTGCCAATATCGCCGGTC
This sequence comes from Candidatus Staskawiczbacteria bacterium RIFCSPLOWO2_01_FULL_38_12b, assembly GCA_001820255.1. GTDB lineage: Bacteria > Patescibacteriota > Minisyncoccia > Minisyncoccales > Staskawiczbacteraceae > VGLO01. The sequence goes on from MHPA01000010.1 coordinate 34,182, forward strand.
ATCACGCCATCCCTTGCTTTTTTAATGCCCAAGCGCAACGCTTTTTCGGTTACTTTTAATAACCGTTTTGCTTCAAACGAAATTTGGCCAACGCCAACCGTTAGCGCCATATCGGTATTATAGCCTTTATACAAAACCCCAAAATCAAGACCCACAATGTCGCCCTCTTTAAGCGGCGTGTTGGACGGGTATCCGTGCACCACATTGTCGTTTACCGAAGCGCACAACGAATAAGGAAATTTTTGATACCCTTTAAACGCCGGTTTTGCCCCTTGGCGCACAATAAAAGCTTCGGCGGCTTTGTCCAGTTCCATGGTGGTAATACCAGGCTCTACCATAGCTTCTATATGCTTTAAAGCCCCAGCCAGTATCTTACCGCCTTCAGCCATTACCTCGATTTCTTCTTGTGATTTTATGATAATCATGCCAAATTACAAATTCAAAATTACAAGCTCCAAATAAACCACAAATTACAATACACTAAATTTCAAACACGTTTTGGATTTGGAGCTTTGAAAATTGTAATTTATTTGGAACTTATAATTTGTTATTTTGGGATTTACTATTTTATCTTTGATAAAATAACTTCATGTACTTTTGCCACACTTCCCTCTCCGCTTATTTTATTTACATTAAAGCCTTCTTTTTTAAAATACTCAAACAACGGCAACGTCCGTTCTTTATATTGGATCAATCTGGTTTTAATGGTTTCCGGATCATCTAAATCTTTTCTGTTAGCCAACACTGATCCGTCCAATGGGCAAATGCTTAATGTTTTTGTTTCATCATTAAATAAAATAGAGTGGCGCATCAGTTCGCAGATTTTGCGGTGGGTATTGCGGAAAGTAGTCACTTCGGCTGAAATTTCAATCAACACAATATGAATATTCTCTTTTCCATAGAGATCTTTTAAAAGAGGCATTTCTCGTTCGGCTTCGTACACCGTCCTTGGCGAACCGGATAAAATAATATTATCGCCATCATCATGCAACCGTTTTAATTCTTTTAAAGTAAGGTAGGTCACCCATGGCGGGCTGCATAATTCCCCCCGTTTCCAAATTTCTTTTTCGTTTAATACGTCAAACTTTTCGCCTTCAATTTCCACAAAACGTTCGAGCGCATCAGCCGGCATCTCTTGGGCATTTTTAAATTCCTTTTCCAGCATTTTGCTTGTTTCAAACAAATACAGCCCCATCTTTTCAGATAGAAGCTCAGATTGGGTTCCCTTTCCCGCCCCAGGAGGGCCGAATAAAATAATAACTTGTTTTGACATTTTTTGACAAAAAATGGCACCGAGTATTCAACACATTGAATGCTTGGTTGCTCAATTTTTTCTTTATATTACCAAAACTATTGGATTATTAAAATATTGACAACTTAATTAATAGATGTATAATTACTATGTGAAGTTTCATTACTCTTTGGAGAATGGAGAGAAAATGTTAAGGTTAAGCTGTGAACGCATAACTGAAATTTTTCAGCTTTTCAAAAAGTGGGTGGAAGAAAATTTTCCATTAGAATCTACTGACATGCCGTGGAGACAAATAGCCCAAAATATTGGCGTTGGCGAGGAAGAATTTCGTACATGGCTTTGTCAAGTAAAAGATCAGGAAGAATTTCGTAAATGGACTGGCCAAATGATGTCATCATATTACAAACCAAAACCATCGAGTAATTAGAAACCAAAAGCCCCGACGAAAGACGAGGCCTTTTTTTACAAAAAAACTAAAATTTAAAATCAAACCCATAATTAAATTCATACAAACCTATAGTATACTTTTCAAAGCTTTGAAAAATACACTATAAGTTTATTTTACAGTTATTTGAGTTTATAACTCCTCAATAAGAAATATCTTAACGTAGTTTTCCAGAGAGTATGTTTGTAATAACTTTTCTGTTTTATCTGAAACATCGTAGGGGGTAACCCAGACGCTTTGCTGGAATAGTTTGTACCCTAAATTTTGCAAAATACTCCTCAATAAATCTCTTGCTTTTTGATGTTTTTGAGGAAGATCAAAGGCGATCATTATCCATTTACCATCTTTTCTCCTTTTCTTTTCCTGGATTTTAAAACTTACTTTGAGGACTTTATCAAATCCCCGCTTTGTAAGCATTATTGCTTTTTTATTTTGTAAATTTTTAACTTTTATATAATTACTTTTCTTTAAATGATATATTAATTGATTAAAATCTCTAATCTTTCTATCTTTTTTATATTTTCTAATAACTGGATTATTATTACCAAACAGAATATTGATTTGCTGGTATTTATTGCTCAACAAAAAATCTACTACGTTATCGGTAGCATCTAAAAGAGGATATATTATATCCAAAAGAAATTGATCAGTAATCGGGATTTTCACTTTTTAAAAAATATATTACTTACTACACTATAGCATACTTTTCAAAGCTTTGAAAAGTATGCTACTTTTTAAGAAATTAAAAACCCGGCTTCTTGCCGGGTTTTTAATTTCTATGTTCTATATTTCTAGTTTCTATTTTCTAAAAAGTATCGTACTCCCTCATCTGCAACTGCGCATTGATCTGGCGCATGGTATCCAATACTACGCTCACAATAATTAACAGTGATGTGCCTCCGATTAAAAAGGTAAATCCGGTAACTCCCGTAAGCCCTGCCACAATACTTGGCAGTACCGCAATTAATCCCAATGACATGGCGCCGGTAAATAATACTCTATTTAAAATATGGGCTAAATATCTGGTAGTGGATTCTCCCGGCCGGACGCCAGGGATAAATCCCCCCATTTTTTGCAGATTTTCGGCGATGGTTTTTGGATCGAAGGTGACAGCAGTATAAAAATAAGTAAAAACAATAACCAATATAAAATACAATACTCCGTGCACCCATACATTATTAAAAAATGTAGAAACTTGATTTGCGATATTTCCCACCATTCCCGGGACTCCTCCAAAAAATCCTGCGATCATGCCGGGAAACAAAAGAATGGAAAGCGCAAAAATGATAGGGATTACCCCTGCCGGATTTACATTTAACGGAAGATACGTTGAAACTCCGCCATACATTTTAGACCCTCTCACGCGCTTGGCATAGGATACGGGAATATTTCGGCGGGCTTCGGTGATTAACACCACTCCGGCAATAATGATGACCGATAAGAGAAAAAATAAAATATAAGAAGGTATTTTACTAGGATCCCACGTGACAAATGTTTGAAAGATATTTGTTGGCAAACCGGCCACAATACCCGCAAAAATTAAAAGAGAAATACCATTGCCTATTCCTTGCTCGGTAATAATTTCCCCAATCCACATTAAAAACATGGCTCCCGCTACGATAGTGATAATGGAACTTAACATTATGACAGGAGTAATCCCCGTAATAATTCCCTGTCGTTGAAATAATGTTAGCATTCCATACCCTTCAAATGCGGCCAAGGGAATGGTCAATAGTCTGCCGTATTGATTAAATTTATGCCTGCCCGCTTCCCCTTCTTCTTTATACATTTTTTCCAAAGCGGGAAAAATCATCGTCAATAATTGCAAAATAATGGTAGCGGTAATATAAGGGCCAACACCCAATAATACAATAGAAAAATTACTTAAGGCCCCCCCTGAAAATATATTCAAAAGTCCGAATACCTGGTTTTGAGCAAAAAACTTTCTTAAATTTTCCAAACCAATTCCCGGAATGGGAATATTAGCGGCTATTCTAAATACGACAAACAAAAAAATTACAAAAATAAATTTTTTTCTTAATTCCTTGTTTTTAAATAAAAATGTTATTTTCTCGTACCACATCACGCATGGAACATAAAACATGGAACATGGAACAAAACAACGTTGTTTTTGTTATGTGTTCTATGTTATGTGTTATGTGACTTTGCCTCCTGCTTTTTCAACTGCCGCTTTGGCGGCCTTTGAAATGTTACAATTTTCTAAAATAATTTTTTTGGTAATGGCGCCATCACCCAATATTTTAACATTCGGCACTTTTCCTTTTACCGTGCGGATAATTCCTTTTGCAACCAAATATCCCGGATTTACCGAATCTCCATCTTTGCAATGCTTTTGGAGCACATCCAAATTTACCACCACTAAATTATCTTGCAACACAAAACTACGGTATCCTTTTAATTTAGGGTATCTTTTTATCAATTCACGGATCACCGGCACCATCTTTCTGCCGGACCTTGAAGACTGCCCCTTAATCCCCCTTCCGGAATAAGTTCCCTTTTTACCGCCCCGACCGACTATTTTACGATCCGCTGATGTATGTTTTGGTTTTAATTGATGAACCTGCATAATTTATAAATAGACCTACTGCGTAAAGATTTCCGTGATGAAATAGCAAAATTTCAGAACGAAAATTTGATAGAATTTTTAGTTTTACCCTGCGGGTAAGACTAAAAATTATAGCGGATTTGCAGTTGAAATTTTGTTATTGCAATAGGAAAATCTTTACGCAGTAGGCCTAGTGTTAAAATTCTATTTTCTAACCTCTACTTTTTCGCTTTTTAATTTACGCAAAGCTTCCATGGTTGCTCGCGCATTATTAAGTTTATTTTTTGAACCGGACAGGATTTTTGAAGAAATATTTTTAATTCCTGCTAATTCGCAAATCGTCCTTACGGCACCCCCTGCCACCAATCCCCGGCCTTTTTTCTGGGGTTTTAATAAAATGACCGCCGGCCCCACTTTAGCTTCAACTTGATGGGGAATAGTTCCATCCACAATTACCACATTTATCATATTCTTTTTCGCCCGGGCAGTGGCTTTTTCTATGGCCTGGGAAACATCTTTTCCCTTGTCGATTCCAATACCAATCTTGCTCTTTTTATCCCCGGCCACTACAACAGCCCGAAAACTCATTCTTTTTCCCCCGCCGGTAACCCTGGTAACCCTGGCTAAATCCAAAAGCTTTGAATCAATACCGTCGTTGGCTTCCTGCCTTCTGCCAAACCCCTTTCTTACTGACCTAAAACCGTCATCAGGCCTTGCTGTGTTTCTTTGCGCCGGAACCGGGGGATTTAATATAGGTTGTTTTATTTCTTCTGCCATAACTTAGAATCTAGAAAATAGAAAGTAGAATCTAGAATTGCGAAACGTTTCGTATTCTATTTTCTATTTTCTAACTTCTACTTTCTCGGTTTAAAATTTAAGGCCGCCTTCACGGGCGCCATCTGCCACCGCTTTTACCCTGCCATGAAACAGATTGCCTCCTCGGTCAAAAACTACTTTTTCAATTTTTTGTTCCAATGCCTTTTTAGCTATTAACTTTCCGATTTCCATAGAACGGCCCACTTTATTACCCTTGCCTTTTGTTTTAATATCATTGGCTTCGGCCAATATTTTGGCATGTTCGTCGTCTATTAACTGGGCATAGATATGTTGGCTGGATCGAAAAACCGCAAGCCGTGGCCGGTCTTTAGTACCAGAAATCCGAGCTCTTATTTTTTTATGTATCCTTTGACGTTTTAATTGTTTTTTAAGCATAGTAATTATTGTCTATTTTTTAGCTGAAACTACTTTTTTACCTTCTTTTCTCCTGATCTTTTCGCCCTGATATTTAATTCCCTTACCCTTGTAAGGTTCCGCTTTTTTGGTGGCTCGTATTTGGGCCGCAATCTGACCAACCGCTTGCTTATCTATTCCGGAAACCGTAATCAGGTTTTTTTCCACTAAAAACGTAATACCTTCCGGTTTTTTAATTTTCACCGGATTTACAAATCCCAAATTCATTACTAATTCATCGCCCGTCACAGCTGCTTTAAAACCGACTCCTTCAATTTCTAATTTTTTTTCAAAACCTTTTTCCACTCCTTGGACCATATTGAAAATTAATGCTCGGTATAATCCCCACAGGGCTTTTGCATTTCCGGACGCTTCTTCTTTTCTGGGCACTACAAAAACTTTTCCATCTTTTTGTTCAACTTTAATATCCCGATGGATGTCGGTTTTTAATTCTCCTTTTGGGCCGGTAACAATAACGGTCGGGCCTTCCATAACTATCTTTACGGTTGGGGGAATTTCAATTGATTTTTTACCGATTCGACTCATTTGCGTGTATTTAGTATTAAGTATTTGACTTAAACGATTATTTATTATAGTATATTTATAGCTGTTTTACAAGTCACCTAACCCTCTTTTTTTAAAAAGGAGAATGTTATGAAAGGTGGAGATATGCGATTCGTATACAGAAATCTCATACTTCAAGATAATAGTGAAGATGGAAAAAGTAAACTTAGGAATTTAGAAAAGTTAATTCGAAATGGTTGGGAAATAACGGATATAATGAATGTAGTTCATAAAGAAAATACAATATGTATCTTCTTGGAAAAACATGTAAAAAGTAAGAAATAACAAAATCTCTCAATTTAGGCGCCAAACAAAAATGGCGCTCTTTTTTTACCCTTCGACTTCGCTCAGGGCAAGTATCAATCCGCAATCCCTCTCAACTGTAGAGCTGCGAAGCAGGCAATTTTATCCGAAGATAAAATTCTGCAGTTGGCTCTAACTTTTCAAAGCTATGGCATTCCCGTTAAAAGACATTCGCCTAGCAAACCCCGATGTCTTTTAACGGGAATGCCTAATACCCCTTACCAAACTTCCAGCATCACCTCTCCTCCCAATTTTGCTTTTCGTGCCTGGTTATTGGTCATCAACCCTTTTGGCGTTGAAATAATGCTTATGCCAAATCCCCCCCTTACTTTTTTGATTTCGATATTTTTTACGTAAATCCTTTGCCCTGGTTTTGAAACCCTTTTTGATCCTTCTATAGCTGGAATTCCGTTGTCGTACTTTAATACAATTTTCATGATTTTGCTTTTGTCTTTGGCAACTTTTTTGACATCTTGTACAAATCCTTCTTGCATCAAAATCATTCCAATCTGATTTTTCAGTTTTGAAAAAGGAAGCAAAATCTCGGGTTTTGCAACCGCTTCGGCATTTCTTATTTGATTTAACATGTCCGTAATTGGATCTGTCATAAAAATTTTAATTTATTAAAATTTTTACCGAGCACAAAATTTTCCGTAAAAATTTCTGTGCTTGGTATTCTATTCTTTTATTTTTTACCACGATGATTTGGTAATTCCCGGAATTTCTCCCTTATTGGCTAATTCCCTAAAGCATATTCTGCAAAGCCCGAAAACTCGCATAAACCCCCTCCTCCGGCCGCATTTAAAACAGCGTCTCTGCAGTCTTGAAGAAAACTTCGGTTTCATTTTTGCTTTTGCTTCTTGTGATGTTTTAGCCATTGCGATTATCAACGAATATCGAATTTAGTTGCGAATTTACGAATTACGCACGTCGTACGTTATTCGAAAATTCGTAAGGGATTCGTAATTCGTAAGATTATTTTTTATCTTCTTTTATTGGGAATCCCAGTAATCTAAATAACGCCTCTCCTTCTTCTTTGCTTTTTGCGTTAGTGGAAATAGTAACTTCTAATCCGAAAATGGTCTTTTCTTTTTCTACGAAAATTTCGGGGAAAGATATATGCTCGCGAAACCCGATATTCATATTGCCGCGCTGATCAATGGAGGCTGATTCCAGCCCTCTAAAATCCCTGGATTTTGGCAACGACAAATAAATGAACCTTTCCAAAAAATCCCACATTTTATCTTTTCGCAATGTTACCATGGCGGCAATATGCAATCCTTCGCGCAAACTGAATCCGGCAATTGACTTTTTTGATGCTACCAATCGGGGTTTTTGTCCGCCAATAAGCGCTAAATCCGACATGATAAAATTCTGAATTTTTTCACGCTCCCCCGAAGTCTTGCTTACCACCTGCTTGCCAAAGGAACTATTTAGCGTGACTTTAGTGATATGGGGCACCGCCATCGGATTTTTATATCCGAATTTTTTTTGCATTGCGGGGATTATTTCTTTTTTATATTTTTCTTTTAATTTATCCATAATTTTGGGAGTAGTCACGAATATGCAAATACGCTCAAATATACAAATTTTACCAATATACGAATCTTGCCATTTTTGCGTAATTGGTATATTCGTAAAATTTGTATATTATTTATAATTCGTATATTCGTGATTACTCCTACACTTCTGATTGGCACTTTTTACAAATCCTGTTTTTTTTATCTCCCTTAATACTGTATCCTAATCTTGTGGGTTTGCCACACTTTGGACAAAGGAATTTTATATTGGAAACATCTATGGGCAAGGGAACTGAAATAACTTGTCCTTTTTCCCCCTCTTTTTTCGGTTTTACGTGCTTTTTTTTCAAATTAACACCCTCAACCAAAATTCGCCTTTCCTTTACCAGGGACTTTAAAATCTTTGCAGTCCTGCCCTTGTCTTTTCCTGAAATAATTAATACGGTATCGCCTTTTTTAACTTTCATACTCATTTTTAATTCTTAAAAATACGCTGATTGACGCAGATGATATGCGGATTTTGCGGATACGTATCTGCGCTAATCTGCGAGAATTGCTATAGCAATTCGCTTGCCATCATGGCTATTTTATCAAAACCTTTATCTTTGACTTCTTTTGCACAAGGACCAAACACCCTGCCGCCTTTAGGTAATTTTCCATCCCCTAAAATTACTACGGCATTATCGTCAAACCGGATATATGAACCATCCTGCCTTTTTACTTCTTTATGCTGCCTGATAATCACGGCTTTTACTACTTCGTGTTTTTTAACTAATTTTCTCGGTTCGGCTTTTTTTACCGTCCCCACGATAATATCACCTAATTGGGCGTATCTTTTTCTGGTTCCGCCGGGAATATTAATACACTGGAGTATTTTTGCTCCGGAATTATCGGCGACTTTTAACATTGATCTTGGCTGTATCATATGTCATGAAACATGGAACATATAACATGAAACAAATCTACGAAAGCGTTTTTTTGTTATGTGTTCTATGTTATGTGTTATGTGATTTTCTTCACCACTATAAAATGCTTATCTTTACTTATCGGTATCGTTTCTTCTATGATAACTTTATCCCCTGCCTTATATTCTTTATTTTCATCGTGGGCTTTATATTTCTTGTGGATTTTGTACCTTCTTTTGTATTTTGGATGCTCCTTTACCCTCTCTATCAAAACCACAACGGTCTTTTGCATTTTGTCGGAAACTACAATTCCCGTTAATTTCTTTTTTGGCATGTTATTTTGATAATTCCTTAATAATAGTTAAAATTCTTGCGATCTCTTTTTTGGTGTTGTGGATTTCTTTGACATTTTTTAATTGGTTTGCGGAAAATTTAAACCTAAGATCGCTCAGTTTTTTTACATGGTCCTGGACTGTTTTTTTTAACTCTTTAGTGTCTTTTTTTCTTAATTCTTGTGTTTTCATAAAAGTATGATACTAATCGCATTAATCACGTTTAATAAATTTTGTTTTTATCGGTAATTTAATGGAAGCCCCCTTAAAAGCTTCTCGCGCGACTTCTTCTTTCAGCCCATCAATTTCAAAAATAATCCTTCCGGGTTTGATGGGGTATACATAATGGTGCACGCCCCCTTTACCCCCTCCCAAAGGAACTTCTTCTCCTTTTGAAGTCACCGGCTTGTCGGGAAAAATCCTCACCCAGAGCTTCCCTCCTTTTTTCATATATCGTATAATGTGGCGGCGAGCAGCTTCAAGTTGACGGGCGGTAATCCATTTTGTGCCCATGGCTTTTAATCCATAACTGCCGAAATTCAAATCGGTGGCGCGAGTTTCCACGCCTTTAGTAACACCTTTGTGCCATTTTCTGTGTTTTACTTTTTTGGGCATTAATAATGTCATACTGTTATCGACGAATAACGAATTTTGTTACGAATTTACGAATCGTCCGTTCGTTATTCGAAGTATTCGCAAATTCGCAAAGTGATTCGTTATTCGTTGATTATTTATCAAACTTCTCTCCTTTATATATCCACACTTTAATTCCGATTACTCCATAGGTGCAAAATGCCTGATACTGAGCATAATCAATATCTGCCCGTATGGTTTGTCGCGGCATTCTACCTTTAAGCAAATATTCTCTTCTGGCAATTTCCACGCCATTTAACCTTCCCGACACTTCAATTCTTACTCCTTTAGCTTCCTTGTTTTGCATCACCCTCTCCAGTCCCATCTTTAATACTTGCCTAAATGGAATCCTTTTTTCAAGCTGTTGGGCGGCCCATTGGGCAACCAGCATGGACGAAATCCAAGGATTTTTTATTTCTTTAATGTCTATTTTAATTTCCCTTTTTACATTCTCTTGACCCAGCCGGTTAGTGGAAAATACTTTATCATGCATTTTTTTAACGATCATCTTTTTTAACGTTTCTACCCCCTCTCCGCCTCTGCCGATAATTAATCCCGGGCGCGCTGATTCAATAATAATATTTAATTTATTGGCGGAGTGCTCTATTTCTATATTTGCAACTGAAGCTTCCACTAAAATAGTTCTTAAAAAATCCTTGATTAAAAAATCTTCTTCCAAATAATGCGACATATTTGCGCCATAAAAACCGCGGACATTCCAGTCTTCTACTCCTTTTATTCTAAATGATTTTGGGTGTACTTTATGTCCCATAACTTTTAATTCGTTAAAAGAAATTCTAAATTCAAAGCACTAAATCCTAAACAAATTCAAAATTCTAACTTTCAAAATTCAAAACGTTTTTTTGATTTTGATTTTTGAATTTTGGTATTATTTGGGATTTGTAATTTTAGATTTTGTATTTCTTTTCTTTATTATTTTTGCTTCTTTCTTAATTTCTTTTATTTCCGCCTTTGGCTTAATTTCCGTTAATGTCAGCATGATATGCGAAGTTCTTTTTAAAATGGGGTATGCCCGGCCCCTGCTCATCGGATGTGATCTTTTTAATTTTGGCCCCTCATCAACTCTTATTTCAGAAATTTTAAGATTAGATTCTTCTAATTTAAAGTCATGCACCGCCGAGGCTATCGCGCTATTTAAAAGCTTTAAAACGGGGTTGGCTGATCTTTTTACGGTAAACTCAAGCAATGCGCGAGCATCAGTCACGTTTTTATTCCTTATGACATCAATTACTTGCCTTGACTTTCTGGGGGCGGTTCTTAAATTTCTTAATACGACTTTGATTTCCATAATTTCTGCTGAAATTTCCTACGAATTACGAATCTTCTCGAATTGCGAATGTGCCGGCCGTTATTCGTAATTCGCTCAAATTCGTAATTCGTAAGATTATTTCGTTGCGGGTTTTTTAATATCAGATGCGGCTTTAGCTGACTGTGACGCTTCGGCTTGCTGTTCCAATCCTTTTTGCATCTTGCCTCCATGGCGTATGAATTTAGTTGAAGCGGAAAATTCACCCAGTTTGTGCCCTACCATATCTTCAGAAACATACACTGGCACAAATTCTTTTCCATTGTGCACACCAAAAGTAAAGCCTACCATTTCGGGAGAAATCGTGGAATGGCGCGCCCATGTTTTAATAATCACTTTTTCGTCCTTTCTTACTTTCAATACTTTTTCCAACAATCGCGGATCTACGAAAGGACCTTTTTTTAATGACCTTGTCATTTTATCATCGAATAGCGAATCTCGTTGCGAATTTGCGAATAGTGAACGGTGCCGTTCGTTATTCGCAAATTCGCAAGTGATTCGTTATTCGTTGATTAATTATTTTTTCTTTCTTCTGCTAATAATATACTTATTGGTCCACTTTTTCTTATATCTTGTTTTTACTCCCAATGCTGGTAATCCCCATGGAGTTTTTGGGTGCTTCAATCCAATAGGTTGCCTGCCTTCTCCTCCGCCATGTGGATGATCTACCGGATTCATAGCACTTCCCCGAACATGCGGCCTTCTTCCTTTTAATCTTGATTTTCCCGCTTTGCCTATCCTATAAAATCTATTTTCCGGATTTGAAACCATGCCGATAGTAGCAAAACATTCATCTTTGACTTTCCGCACTTCACTTGAGGGCATTTTCAGATTGGTAAATCCGTTTTCTTGCGCCAATACTTGTGCGGCGCTCCCGGCTGATCTTACTAAAATTCCTCCTTTCCCAGGTTCTAGTTCAATATTATATACATTGGTTCCCACCGAAATATTCTTTAATGCTGTCCGGTTGCCAGGGGTTAAAGGAGCTTTTTGTGAAAAAATAATACTATCGCCAACTTTCAATCCCTGCGGAGCAATGATATATTGCTTTACGTTATCGGTATATTCTATTAGTGCGATAAAACCGGTTCTGTTTGGATCGTATTCAAGCGCAATCACGTTAGCCGGCGAATCCATTTTAGTTTGGGAAAATTCTATAATTCGGTACATTCTCTTTACCCCTCCGCCTTTGTGTCTTACAGTAATTCTTCCGGAAGCTTTTGATCTTCCTACGGATCGCCTAACATATTTTAAAAGAGATTTTTCTGCCCGTTTTTTTGTAAGCAAAGAAAAATCAATTCCTGTCATGCCCCGCCTGGATGGAGTTGTCGGTTTAAAAATTTTCATTTTTATTATCAACGAATATCGAATTTAGTTGCGAATTTACGAATTACGCACGTCGTACGTTATTCGTAAATTCGTAAGGGATTCGTTATTCGTTGATATCAGAATATCTCGATCTTTTGGCCTTCTTTAATGGTTACCACGGCCTTGATAAATCCTTTTTTAAAACCTTGCGTTTTTCCTAATCTTCTTTTTTTATGAGGGGCTTTTATAATATTTACATCCAGCACATTTACTCCGTAAATTCCTTCAACTGATTTTTTTATTTCGGGCTTGTTGGAATTGGCATACACCTTAAAAGTATATTTATTTTTCTCTGCCAAATCGGTTGCCTTTTCTGAAATATGCGGTTCTTTTATAATGTTGTAAGAAAAACCCTTTGATTTGCCGGTTTTTACCGTTTCTATTTTTTCTTCAACTTTTTCAGATTTTTCAATGGTTGATTCCTCACTTTTATTAACAGAAACCTTCCCGGATTTTTTTACCGGTTTTTTTACTTTCTCTAATTCTTTTTTTCTTTTTAAAAAATCGAGTAAGGCCATACTTGCGAATTTCTAATTTTTAATTTCTAATTTCCAATTAGTATGAGTCAAAATTTAGACAAAGCGGAATTTTGACGATTATATCTTACTTTTTCTTCGAAAAAGTAGCTTCCATGTCTTTGATGCCTTCCCTTGAAATCAGTATATATTTATACTGCAATATATCTGCTACGTTCAAATTCCTTGCTTCCAATACTCCGGTTTTTTTAATATTTCTTGCCATTAAAAATGTTTTTTTATCTGCATTCGGCGAAACTACTAATCTTGAAGCAACATTAATGGGTAACTTTTTAATGGTCAGCGCCATCTCTTTTGTCTTTGGGTTTTGAGTTTGGAAGTCATCCAGCACCACCAATAAATTACTCTTTGCCTTTTCTGAAAGCACCATAAATAAAGCCTTCCTTCTCATTTTTGTCGGAATATCTTTGGTATAATTTTTATCATTTCTCGGGCCTCCTGAAACTCCTCCGCCCTTCCAAATCGGGGACCTTGAAGATCCATGCCGCGCGCGTCCGGTGCCTTTTTGCCTCCAGGGTTTTCTGCCCCCTCCTCGCACTTCGCTTCTATTTTTGGTATGGGCCGAAACTTGGCGCGCATTGGCCGTTTGTGAAATTAATACTTGGTGCACCAAATCGGCGTTCATGGGAACCTCGAAAATCTCTTTGGGTAAAGTAGTTTGTTCAACTTCTTTACCATTTTTATCGTATACTGCAACCTTCATGTTTCAAAATTTCTAATTTCTAATTTTTAATTTCTAATTAATTTCTAATGATTAAATTTTTAAACCTTTGTCAATCCAGTTCTGAAATGTTGCAGCATTTCAGAACTGGATTGACAAATATAATTTATTACTATATATTACTAATTGTTCTTTGACAAGTCGCTCCTGTCTTTCTGAAAGAGAGGTTAAAAAATGAAAATTGGAAATTGGATTCTATTATGGACACTGGCTGGTATGATTTCCTGTAGTTTGGCACTGTTTGCGTCTCAAGAAGGACAACACGCTTCAAATATGGAAATCATAGGGGGAACCACTAAATTAAGCACGGGCGTTTGGTATACAATATCAATACTTGCGCTTTTGGTAAATACTGTAATTGTAGTGATATTAGCATGTGCATCTTCTGAAGAATGATCAATCTGGCCACTAAGTGCTAAATCCAGCAATGAATTTGGCACTCTTTTTTTGTTTTCAAATTTCAAATTCGATATTTTAAAATTGATTTCAAATTGTAAATTTCAAATTTCAAATTCATCTTACCCTCTAATCTCCAGTAACGTCCCTTTATGTCCCGGAATGGCACCCATCAATGCTAATACGTTATTTTCTGCGTCAATTTTCGCTATCTTTAAATTTTTAACCGTAACCCTGTCACTCCCCATGCGCCCTGGCATTTTTCTTCCTTTAATAACGTGCTGGGGAAATCGCTGTCCGATAGATCCAATGGTACGGGCTTCGTGTTTGGCTCCGTGAGTGGCGTTTCTTCCATGGAATCCATGGCGCTTTACCCCTCCCTGAAATCCCTTTCCTTTTGAAATTCCTGCAACCGTCACCTTGTCTCCTTCTACAAATATTGACACATTGACTTGGTCTCCCACATTTCCGGCATCTTCAGTCCTGGCCTCTTTAATATATCGGTATTCTTTTCCTTTCATTGACTTTCCAATTTTATTTTTCTTTTCAATTTTTATAAATCCCAATTGCAGTGAATCGTATCCCTCTTTCGCTTTGGTTTTTTTTTGTAAAACCGTACAAGGGCCCGCTTCAACTAAAGTCACCGGAATTATTTTTCCTTTTGCGTCAAACATCTGTGACATGCCAATTTTTTTTCCTAAAATAAACTTCATAATTTTGGAGTGGTCACGAATATACAAATACGTCCAAATATACGAATTTTACCAATATACAAATTACGTCTTCCGCACACATTCGTATATTGTTTTAGATTCGTATATTCGTGATTACTCCTTATATAATTAAATACCGGGCCACTTGCCCGGCTAAATTAAGGCTACATTAGCCTTGTTTTGCGGACTTTTCTCTATATGACAATAGAGTAGTATCTCTGCGTTATCAACGAATATCGAATTTTGTTGCGAATTTACGAATGGCGAACGCTCTTCGTTGCGTTATTCGTAAATTCGTAAGAGATTCGTTATTCGCTGATGCTATCAAATTTTAATAGAAATATCAACCCCTGATGGTAAATTCAAATCTCTTAACGCTTCAATAATCTGTTCATTGGGACTTATTACATCAATAATTCTTTTATGCACTCTCATTTCAAACTGCTCTCTGGCGTTTTTATGGACAAAAGTTGAACGGTTGACCGTATACTTTAACACTTCAGTTGGCAGTGGTACCGGACCTATAATTTCAACTCCATGGCGATTGGCAATATCAATAATCTGGCGCACAGAATTATCTATGATTTTATGGTCGTAAGCTTTCAGTTTTATCCTTAATTTCCCGATTGTGCCGCCTTCGGCTTTTTTTTCTTCCCCTTCAACAACTTTGGAAATTGCGGGTTTTTTTCTGGTTATGATTTTTTTTGCAACTGCCATAATGATAACTCACGACCGCCGCCGCCGATGAATCGGCGGCGGTCACATTCAATTATTTAATAATTTTAGTTACGACTCCTGCGCCCACAGTCTTGCCCCCTTCCCTGATGGCAAATTTTGATTTTTCTTCCAAAGCTACCGGTACGATTAATTTAACCGTTAATTGGGCAGTGTCTCCGGGCATAACCATTTCGGTTCCTGCTGGCAACGCTACATCTCCGGTAATATCTGAAGTTCTAATATATAATTGCGGTTTGTAGCCGGTAAAAAATGGGGTGTGCCTTCCGCCTTCGTCTTTGCTTAGTACATATACTTCGGCTTCAAATTCGGTATGAGGGGTAATTGATCCGGGCTTTGCCAACACCTGGCCCCGTTCAATATCTTCTTTCTTTAAACCCCTTAATAAAATTCCTACGTTATCTCCAGCTTGGCCTTGATCCAAAGATTTTTGGAACATTTCCACGGAAACCACGACGGATTTTTGCGTTGGCCTAAGACCCACGATTTCAATTTCATCGTTTTGTTTGATAATGCCTCTTTCAATTCTGCCAGTTGCAACAGTTCCCCGTCCTTCAATAGAAAACACGTCTTCAATAGCCATGGCAAAGGGTTTGTCTAATTCTCTTGCGGGTTCGGGAATGTAACTATCGCATGCGTCAAGCAAATCAATAATTGGCTTCGCTGCTGGATCATCAACAGAAGTTGCGGCTAAAGCTTTTACAGCTGACCCCCGGATAATTGGCGTGGTATCTCCCGGGAAACCGTACTTTTTTAATAATTCCCTTACTTCTGATTCAACCAAATCTAAAATTTCAGGATCGTCCACCATATCGCATTTGTTCATCCATACCAACAGTGATGGCAAACCAACTTGTTTGGCCAGCAAAATATGTTCCTTGGTTTGAGGCATTGGTCCGTCTGGAGCTGATACCACCAAAACCCCGCCGTCCATTTGAGCAGCCCCGGTAATCATGTTTTTAATATAGTCGGCGTGTCCCGGGCAATCAATTAATGCATAGTGTCTTTTTGGAGTTTCCATTTCCAGGTGGGTAATAGAAATCGTCACCCCCCTGGCTTTTTCTTCGGGCGATTTATCAATCTCATCAACACCTTGTCCGGACGACTTTAAACCGCGCAATTTTGTTACGTGCATAATTGCCGCCGACGTGGTGGTTTTTCCATGATCAACGTGACCAATGGTTCCAATGTTTACGTGGGGTTTTGACCTCTCAAATTTTTCTGCTGCCATTTATGTGTGAGAATCTAGGAGTTAGCCTGCCTGCCGGTAGGCAGGTATCTAGTAGCTCAAATGGAATATTGAATTCTGAATATTTTAAGCCGTTATTCAAAATTCTGTATTCTATTCAAGATTCAAGCTTCTAGCTGCCAGATTCACGTTAATTTTTTATTTATGCTGTTAATACTATTATATTATAAAAAATAAGTCAACACTCTTTAAACCAAAAAATGTGAACCCTGTGCCTTTAAAAAAATTTATTCAATTCCCATCGCTTCTTCAAGGGTTTTTACCCTTGGCCTTAAGTCTTCAATAGTTTCTAATTTTACTTCAACGTTTTTAAGTCTTTCATTTATCCTATCTACCTTGATTTCAAGTTTTTCCAACTGCTCTTTAGCGGCCAATTTTTCCAAATCTGTTTTTTTGGCAGTTTCTGCAAAACACTCTTGCACCATTTCGGCGGTAGGAAAAACATCTTTGAATGCCTTGATTAACTTTTGTACGTCTTTATCGTCTAGCATATTATTTTTTCTCTTTAATAAGCTTTTTCTCTTTTAAAAACTTTGCAATCGGTATGCCACATTCTTTGCATAATTCGACATAATCCACCCAAAAATTAAAACCGGCCTTAATCGATTCTCCCTTAATTTCTTTTTTACACAAATCGCATTTGGTAACCATCATATGCACCTATTCTAATCTATCTAGAGTTGATGTCAAATTTGACAAATACTGAATGTTATTATATATTGATTACAGATCGTTGACAATTCGCCCAAATCTCTTTTTCTTTTGGAAGGGAAAACATGGGAATGGAATACACCGATGGCGCATGGAAAGCTGCCAAATCAATCCTCGTATTCGTTCAGTCAAAGATGAACGAGAATCTCAAGGGTGATACATTAAAAGTTCTAATGGAAGTAGAACAAAAAGCCAAAGAAATCATGACCAACGCCGAGGGTGACCGGTCGGATCTTATTTAACCCCTAGACTCCCCGATGCACAACTGCGCATCGGGGCTTTTTATTTTAAAAAACTACTTCGTCTTTCCCTCAATAATTTGCTGAGCAACATTTGATGGCACTTGTTCATAGCTATTAAATTCCATCGTAAAAGATGCCCGGCCTTCGGTCAAACTTCTTAGTGCGGTTGCGTAACCAAACATTTCTGATAATGGCACCATGGCGTCCAAAATTTTCATGCCGGCTCGTTCTTTGGTTTCTTCAATTTTACCTCTGCGAGAATTTAAGTCTGAAATAACGGTTCCAAAAAAGGCTTCGGGAGTAATGACTTCGGTTTTCATAATGGGCTCTAAAATAACCGGCTTGGCACGCTTGGCTCCGTCTTGGACTGCCATACTACCTGCAATTTTAAAGGCAAATTCTGAAGAGTCCACATCGTGAAACGATCCGTCAAACAGCGTAACTTCCACATCCACCATGGGGTAGCCCGCACTAATTCCCTTGTCTAAAGCTTCAATGATACCTTTTTCAGTCGGCTTGATAAATTCTTTTGGAATGGCGCCTCCTTTAATTTCGTCAATAAATTCAAATCCGGCACCTCGTTCCCTTGGCTTCAACCTGATACAAACGTGTCCGTATTGTCCCTTTCCACCGGATTGTCTGACATATTTTTCTTCAGCTTCGGATTCTGCGGTAATGGTTTCTTTGTAAGCCACTTGCGGCCTGCCAAAGTTGGCGTCCACGTTAAATTCGCGTTTTAATCTATCTTGGATAATATCCAAATGCAATTCTCCCATACCTGAAATAATCGTTTCACCCGTTTCAATATCTTCTTTAATTCTAAAGGTTGGATCTTCTTGGGTGAGTTTTCTAATAGACATGATAAGCTTTTCCTGATCTGCTTTTGTTTTTGGTTCAACTCGCATGGCAATGACCGGTTCCGGGAATGAAATTTTTTCCAAAACCACCGGCTTGTCTTTGTCGCACAATGTATGGCCGGTTGAAGTGTCTTTTAATCCAACAGTGGCACCGATTTCTCCGGCATATAACACGTCAAGCTCTTCGCGCGAATTTGATTTCATCCTCAAAATCCGGGCAATTCTTTCTTGTTCGCCCGTTACCGAATTTAACACATAGGTTCCTTTTTGAAGTGTTCCAGAATATACTCTAAAGAAAGTTAACTGTCCTACTAAAGGATCCGTGGCCACTTTAAATACTAAAGCGGAAAACGGTTCAGCATCATTAAATTTTCTTTCTATTTCTGCGCCCGTTTTAGGATCGGTTCCTTTTACAAAACCGATATCCATAGGACTTGGTAAATAATCCACGACAGCGTCCAAAATTAATTGTGTGCCTTTATTTTTTAATGCGCTACCGCAAAATACCGGCACTAATTTAAAAGCCAAACAAGCTTTTCTCATAACAGTCATTAATTCTTCGCTTGAAATATCTTGTCCGCCTAATAATTTATCGGTTAATATATCATCCTCTCCGGCAATCCGATCCACCATTTTTTCGCGCCAAACTTTGGCTTTTTCCAACATGTCAGCCGGAATTTCTTTTTCAACGACGTTTTCCCCTTTTTCCCCTTCAAAATAAATCGCTTTCATTTTTAACAAATCAATGATGGCTCCCAAATGTTCTTCTTCCCCAATCGGCAAATTCATGGCCACGGCGTTTAAGGTCAATTTATCTAAAATACTTTGAAAACTTTTTTCAAAATTTCCCCCCATTCTATCCAGTTTATTGATAAAACAAATCCGTGGCGTGCCGTATTTGTCGGCCTGGCGCCAAACGGTTTCGGATTGCGGCTCAACGCCGGCTACTCCGTCAAACACCACCACCGCTCCGTCAAGTACGCGTAAAGACCGTTGTACTTCGGCGGTAAAATCAATGTGGCCCGGAGTGTCAATTAAGTTCATTTGAATACCTTTCCAATGCATGGTAATTGCGGCGGCGGTAATGGTAATACCCCGCTCTCTTTCTTGCGGCATCCAGTCCATTACGGTATCCCCCTCGTGTACTTCTCCGATTTTATGCGAAACTCCGGTATAAAACAAAAGGCGCTCAGAAACCGTTGTTTTACCGGCGTCAATGTGAGCGATAATTCCGAAGTTTCGCATTTTTTCTATGGGATACTGCCTACTCATAAATTTTTAATTTTGAATTTCTAATTTTTAAATAATGTTTCAATTTTTAATGTCTAAAACTTAAAAAATCGTTTTTCTTTTTCGTGGCGTTTCTCTCGTTATAATTTTTCTCTAAAATCTTTTTCATCTTTTTCCCTAATTCTACTCCGTTCGGATTCAAAGGTATATTCGGGCCTAGACCAGAACCGGAGAAATCTATGCTAAAATGTGAAAATTGTGACAACGAGATGGGTTCGGCGGCTCGATACTGCAGATTATGTGGTAATCGACTTCCCTTCTCCGACGCACAAGAAGACCCAACTCAAAGACCCATGATTCACCAACTTAGCACCCAACTAAGCCACGGCATACAGAAAGAAAAAGGGTCGTCTTTCTGCATTGAATGCGGAGAAAAACTTCGGTGAACACTGCGCCGAGTCCTGATACATTAGGACGAGGCGCATTTTTTTTACAGTTTATCGTGCAAAGTGTGCAAAAGCCTTGTTTGCCTCTGCCATTCAATGCATATCGTTTTTCTTTTTCATGGCATTGCCCTCGTTGTTGGCGACGAATAATCTTTACTTATAAATATCTTTGCGGTGGCCGATATCAATGAATATAGCTTTATCTTTATTTTCAAAACAATAGATAATTCTGTATTCGCGCGTTAATCTTAAAGAGTAAAAACCTTCGAGCTTGCCTGAGAGTTTTTTAACATGAAGGCGTGTATCATTTTGGTTAATTCTGAAAATATCTGTTTTTCGTAATAGTAATTCTTTTATTTTCAGAGGCAAATTACTTGCCTCTTTTAAAAAAGATTTCCTTAAAACAACTTTCATTTTGAAATAAGCTTTAGAAGGTCTCTTTTATTAGTATAAACAACTGACCTGCGCTTATCCTTTGCATTTTTTAAAACCCTTTTTACAAAACTATTCTTATATTCACCCTTATCGTCAACAGTATGATTTAAACCAAAAACCTTTGACTTTAGAATAGCCATATCTTTTTCTAATAATTCAATTTTTTTCTCTAAAAGCTTATTGGTCATGAATTTATTGTAATATGTTTTTTAGCAAAGTCAATTTTGGGCAATGATTCCGAAGTTATTTACCCAGTTAAATAGCGCTTTGCGCTAATTTTAAGCAAAGCTGAAAATTATTTAACCGGGTGAATTTTTTCTATGGGATATTGACGAGACATATATTTGTGAATTTCTAATTTCTAATTTTTAATTTCTAAATAATTTCTTAATGAGTAAATTTTTAAAAATTGACAAATCAAAAAAAGTAAAATATTATATAAAGGTCTCGTTCTCTTATCAATTTAGGAGGCCATCATGACAGATACTCGCTCCATCTGTGAAAAATGTCGCCATCAAAATGGAGGGTGTGCTACTTTTTGCCAACAGTGTGGATATCAACTGCCATTACTACAAGACCCAAAAATCATTGAAGAAGCCAGGGAAATAAGTGAGAGTCCCATGACAGGGTGTTTGGGCTCTGGACACGGTTTCCAAAAAGATATTGGTAAAAAATATTGTGGCAGTTGTGGCACAAAACTCTAGTCGAAAGCGCCGAGAATTCAAATCGGCGCTGTTTTTTTTATTTGGAGTAATCGCAAATATACGAATCTAAAATAATATACGAATATACCAACCACAACATTATTTCGCATATTTGTAAGATTTGTATATTTGAACGTATTTGTATATTCGTGACCACTCCTAGCGAGCGAAGTGTGCAAAGGCCTTGTTTGCCTCGGCCATTCGGTGAGTGTCGTTCTTTTTTTTCATGGCATTTCCTTCATTATTTGCCGCAGCCAGTAATTCTTCGCTCAATTTAATGGCCATGCCTTTGCCTTTTTTTGATCTTGCGGCATCTAAAATCCATTTAATAGATAAATCCAATTTTCGTTCCTGCCTCACTTCCATGGGTACCTGATAGGTTGCTCCTCCCACTCTTTTTGGTTTTACCTCCAATAACGGAGAAACATTTTCAATGGCTTTGTTAAAAATTTCCAGCGGTTCTTTTTGGGTTTTCTCTTTTATTATATTAAAAGAATCGTACACAATCTTCTGTGCTATGGTTTTTTTTCCAGACTTCATGACTTTATTAATAAACTGCGAAACCACCAGGTCATTGTAAACCGAGTCCGGTGATAATTTGTGTTTTTTGTAGGCTCGACGCATCGCTTCGCTCTATCAGCGACACTAATCTACTAATCTCATCCGAATCTACGAATACGTAACGTATTGGTAGATTAGTGTGTCATTTGTAGATTGGGGTCGCCTTATAATTATTTCTTGAGTTTCGTTCCATACCTACTTCTTCCCTGTTTTCTATTTTCTACACCTGCGGTATCTAAAACTCCTCTTACAATGTGGTATCTTACTCCGCCCAAATCCTTTACTCTTCCGCCTCTTATCAATACTACCGAGTGTTCTTGCAAATTGTGTCCTTCTCCGGGAATGTAAGCCGTAACTTCCATGCCATTGGATAATTTAACCCTGGCTACTTTTCGCAAAGCCGAGTTTGGTTTTCTTGGAGTTTGGGTAAACACTTTAATACAAACCCCCCTTTTAAATGGCGATGGATATACCGAAGGCTTGTTTTGCAATGCATTAAAACCGTAATGCAAAGCCACGCCTTTCTTTTTGGCTTTAATGCTTTTTCTGGGTTTTTTAATTAATTGATGAATTGTAGGCATGAAAATTTTTATTTATAAAAATTTTCACCGAGTACTCAACGCATTGAGTGCTTGGTGGTTTAATAAAATAATAAAGCGCTTGGCGCTCAATGATTACCAGTGTATCAGAAAAGAAAAAGAGAGTCAATATTTAAACATTACATTCCCGTAATAATATGGAAAAGAAATCCGGTAATGGCGCCAAGCGCCTGCAATCCTCCAAAGAAAATAAAAAATATCAACAGGAAAACCCCATATTGCTGTAAAAATATTTTCACATGTTCAAACTGATATGGAATAAACTTAAATAAAATCCAATGGCCGTCAAGCGGAGGAATGGGCACCAAATTAAAAAGCGCCAAAATAATATTAATATGCACCACAAAAGAAAATATAATAAGCATGCCGGGTGCGACCGCAAAAAAACTTGCAGGAATAATCCTTATTAATAATCCAAAGAAAATTGCCAGGGCAAAATTGGTGATGGGACCCGCAATAGAAACTTTAAAGGATCCCCACTTTTGGTCGCTAAAGTTATAAGGATTTATGGGAACGGGTTTGGCCCAGCCCACCAGCACGGGACTGCCGGCGATAAATAACAGCAGTGGCAAGATTACCGATCCAAATGGATCCAAATGTTTTATGGGGTTTAAGGTTAACCGCCCCTGGTATTTTGCCGTGGGATCCCCCAGTGAAAAAGCCACATAGCCATGGGATAATTCATGGATGATGACTGAAAATAAAAGTACGATTAATGAAAAAATGGTTACGGTGATATCCATAAGGTATTTATAGCAGGTATTGTAAAAAAAAGGAAGTTAGGATAGTATGATAAATATCTAATGTCTAAATCCGAATTACTAATAAAATACAAAACTCCAAATTATTAGAAATTAGGATTTAGGAATTAGAAATTTCATTGATATGGCTTCAAAAATTTGCACAATCTGCGCTAAAAAATCAGGCATGTCCTGGTCTTTGGTAAAACTAAGGGGGAAATACAACCCCACCCAAAAGATAAGAAAATACCCCAATTTACAATGGGCTCGTTTACTTACCGGAAAAAAAGAAAGAATCCTTGCCTGCGCCAAATGCATCAAAGCGATGGCAAAATAAAAGACGCTTTATAATCTATATTAAACCAACCCAACCAATTACTTTCTACTGCAAAATCATATTTTCGGCCACAAATTTGCTATAATTTTTAGGCGGGTCCGCAGGGCAAGCCTAAAAATTCTATCAAATTTCTAGCTCGAAAATTTGCTTTTTCGTAACAAAAGTAATTGATTGGGTTGGTCTATTCAAAAAGCGGACACGAAAGTGTCCGCTTTTTTTGTAGAGATACTTTAAATTACCAAAAAGATGCCGATGTTTTTTTAAAATACCCATAAATGAGTGTGCTTAAAACCGCTGCAAAAAAACACCATACAGATACGAATGATACGGCGTAAAATTGATAAGACACTATCGCCAAAATAAATCCCAATACCCCTAACATGCTAATCAGTTTATGGCTTGAGAAAAATGCACTTATGCAGGTTGCGGTAACATAAAAAACGATGGCCCAAAAAGGATAAAAATGCGAAGAAGAATACACGATACTTTTATGTATTACTTGCGAAGTTACCGGTTCTTGCAGATGAAAATACAAAAGATAAACACCAAGGGTAATTCCAATAAACTGAAACAGAGAGAGTATTTTTTTGCGCCAACGGACCGTTTCAAGCGACCGTACTACAAATGGTATATATACCGGCCAGAATATGTAAGCAAATAATGAATACGCCAAGGTCGCACTTACATTAAGCCAAGTAATATCAAATCCAAAAGAAAGCCAAACCAACCCTTCAATAAGTTGCTGGATTCCAAACAACAAGGGAACCAGAGCCAAGGGAATTTCTTCCTTCCGTTTAGCTTTTTTAATGGTCAATGCGCCGACTGCCAATAATGCGGAGCCGGCTACAAAACTTGCGGGAGCTGAAAAACACATAAGGATATTCTTTTAATACCAGACGCATAAATCTTAAAAACGTATCTTTTTTTGTTTTAACAAAAGTGAATTAGATACCACCGATATTGAACTTGAAGCCATAGCCACGGATGCGAAAATTGGATTTAACAGTATTCCGAAAAATGGGTATAAA
>MHPA01000011.1 GCA_001820255.1 Candidatus Staskawiczbacteria bacterium RIFCSPLOWO2_01_FULL_38_12b
ACACCGATTCCGCCATCGCCTCCGCCGATTTTATCATTAATCTTCCCGTTTTGCCTCCCGACCCCATCTGGCAAGGTCCCAACATCCAAGACTTAACCTATCAGTATGACGCAGTCGGTAACATCACCAACATCACCGACGCCTCCGACACCAACACCAAAAAAGTGTCAGACTACGCCTACGATTCGTTGCATCGCATAACCAGCGCAACGATTACTGGCAACAATGATCCCACCAAAAACTATACCGAGACTTACGCCTACGACGCCATCGGAAACATTTTGACTCACACTATTAA
This sequence comes from Candidatus Staskawiczbacteria bacterium RIFCSPLOWO2_01_FULL_38_12b, assembly GCA_001820255.1. Taxonomy (GTDB): domain Bacteria; phylum Patescibacteriota; class Minisyncoccia; order Minisyncoccales; family Staskawiczbacteraceae; genus VGLO01. Next base: position 299 of record MHPA01000011.1, read on the forward strand.
TGGCGTAGTTTCCACTTATTCTTATTCTGGCGTTGGATTTACTAATCCACACGCAGTCACGCAGATTGGCGACCAGACTTTTTCCTACGACCAAAATGGAAATCTCATTTCCGACGGAACAAAAACCTACACTTTCAACGCCAAAAACCAGCTGGTTAAAGTCGCGCCCGCCGCAGCGGGCGCACTCCCAATCAACTACACCTACGACGCCCAAGGCCAGCGCCTCTCCAAATCCCAAGGCGCCAGCTTTACGTTGTATCCAAATAAAAGTTATAATGTAGATGAAACAGGAAAAACTACGGTAAGTATCTTTGCCCCGTGGGGGATGGTGGCAAATATTGAAACGTTGCCAGATTCAGTTCCAAAAGTGTATACTTTCGCCACCGACCACTTGCAAAGCGTCCAAGTTACTACCGACGAAACCGGAGTTCCCGTGGAAATTCAGGATTATGGCACGTTCGGAAATTCGGGTTTAAATGACAAATCGGGAACTTTTGATTCACAGAGAAAGTATATTGGAGAAATGTACGACGCCGAAACAGAACTTAATTACCTCAATGCCAGATACTACAATTCCGCCATCGGAAGATTTATCAGTGAAGATCCGATGTTTTGGAGTTTGCCCAAAGAGTTGTTGGTTGATCCGCAACAGCAAAATTCTTATGCTTATGCGAGAAACAATCCGATTGGTTTAAGCGATCCGAGCGGGTTGCTAACGATAGGTGCCCCAGGTACAGTGCCCCCAGGATCTTCTGTTAAGGATCGCGATAAAACATGGAATAGTTCACCAGTGTTACAAGCGTTTGCCCAGGCTGCTGGCGATAAGAGTGCTGTAGTTTTTGGCAAGGACATGGGCTGGTCTGGTGCCAATAATTCAAGCGCTCGTTCATCAGCCGCAGGAAAACTTGCAGATTACATAAATAATTATCAGTTTAAAGACGGTGAGAAACTTAATGTTTATGCTTATAGTCACGGAGCTAGTGTTGTTAGCGAGGCCATGCCCATGATAAATCATAAAATTGATAATCTTGTTTTTGATCGCGCACCTATCCGTAGTGATTATGCACAGGATCCATCTAAAATTGGAAGTTGTACAGAATTATATACTCCTTATGATGGAGTGCAGGTAAATGGCGGAGGAGCTTTTACTGCAATAGGTTTAATCGGGGCTGCTTTATTTGGAGAAAGGGGCGGGAGATTGGGAGATAGAATAGGGTGGTTTGAGTTTGGACCAGCGGGGCGCAACTCACCTTATGCAGATCGTAGTGCCAATATTAGTAGTTATCTTGAAAAAACGGGATTTTTTGGCGCACATGGTTTTCAGTACAAGAATATGAATTTATTTGATAAAGAAATTAAATCGCATATAAAATAATGAAAAAAGCATCTTTAATTATTTTATATATATTAGCAGGGCTCATACTTATTTTAGCCATTTATTTTGGTATATATGTTTACAAAAAAAGTTCTTATGCACATAAAATTGATTCACAGGTTTTAGATGAAATTACAAATTTATTTAATACGGAAAATAGCTATAGCCACGATGTGCTAGAAGAATATATCCTAAAAAGAGTTAATAATAATCCAAAAAAGATTACATGGGGGGATGATTTTTTAAGAATTGAATTTGTGATTGATTACGAAAGTGTTAAGCATACCAATAAGGATGATTATACTTCAATAAAAATATCTTCTGACCAAGGTAAAACTTGGAAGGAAATAATTCGTTCAGAAGATATGTTATGCGACTACGGTATTATTCATAAAGATCTTTTGTATTGTTTTACAAAATATTGGGATGAACCAAATACTTTCACCCTAAGAATCATAAACAAAGAAGGAGGTATCATATCAAAGGAATCTTTCGGTTCACCTGAAGACTCTGTAGCCAATATTTTCGGTGTTCATAAAAGTAATAACATTCTTGTCATAACTTGGATAGACGATCGTACCCAATACTACGAATTTTACGGCATCCCATTCCCATTTGAAACTCTCTATGAAAACATCTTCGGCTGGTTAGGAGATATTTTTCGTACAGGCCCGTCTGTTATCATGGCCGGCAAACTTAATTTAGATACCTTAGAATGGAAGGAATATGTAATTCAATATGGTGATAGCAATAAGTTTGATCCAGCAGAAAAAGCCTGGCAACGAGAACGTGAATTAGAAGGGTCTAAATAGGGTTGCCTGAGTTCCAGGCGGGGTTCCAGCGTAATGGGACAGCCACATTTAATTACGCCAACCCGCACGCGGTTACCAGTATCGCAACGCAAGCTGCGGGGGCTGCGGCCCCCGCGGTCACTAGCTTCTCTTACGACCAAAATGGAAATCTCATTTCCGACGGAACAAGCACGTACGCCTTCAATCCAAAGAACCAATTAATCAAAGTAACCACGGGAACCGGCGCCACCGCCACGGTCATCAACTACACCTACGACGCCCAAGGCCAGCGAATCTCCAAATCCCAAGGCGCCAGCTTTACGTTGTATCCAAATAAAAGTTATAATGTAGATGAAACAGGAAAAACCACCGTTTCAATTTTCGCCCCCTGGGGCATGGTGGCCAATATTGAAACGTTGCCAGATTCAGTTCCAAAAACGTACACTTTCGCCACGGATCACTTGCAGGGCGTCCAGGTTACCACCGACGAAGCCGGAGTTCCCGTGGAAATTCAGGATTATGGCACGTTCGGAAATTCGGGTTTAAATGACAAATCAGAAACCTTTGACTCCCAAAGAAAATACATAGGAGAAATGTACGACACCGACACAGAACTTAATTACCTAAACGCCAGATACTACAATTCCGCCATCGGAAGATTTATCAGTGTTTTTAGCAATCGGAGACGCAAATCAGGTAAAACAGATTACTGGAAAAGATCAGCAGGAAATTCTTGCAGATCCACAAGCACTTAATAGTTACAGCTATGCGAATAACAATCCGATTACACAGAGTGATCCTACGGGAAGATGTCCCATGTGTGTTTTGGCTATTGGCACTTTAGCAATGTATTCTCCGCAGATTACATCATATGCTCAATCATTACTTACACCCCTTGGTCAAATTGGTATAAATCAAGCTACAGAGGATGTAAAACAAGGAAACTATTTATGGGCTGGGATCGGATTTTTAACAGCGGGAGATGTACCCGGAAGAAATATTGGCAATTTGAGCAAATTAGAAAAACTGCCACAAATATCAGTTAAATTACCGGATAAATTTGATAAGTTGCTTGAATTAACTGGCAAAAATAATAATAAAATTCTTAGCGAAGCTTCTAAGTTTGGAGAAGCTTTTATTGATAATGCCAATAATGGAAATGTTAATATTTTTGTACAGAGAAGCGAGAAATTAATTACTAGAGTTACAACAAACCCAGAAATAACAAAAATTATATCTGTTGGAACAAATAAGGTGAAAGATATTGTAAGATGGAGTCAGAATAATAGACTTACGCCAATGAATAAAGCTGGTGGAAATATTAGTCATGTGATTAATAATATTATTAATTCTTTACATAAATAATATGAAAGATTTAATAATATTAATTGATGAATTTATTGGTGGAAAAGTTACCTTTGATTTATTTTACAGTAAATTTAATGATTTGTATTGTATTGAGCCCTCTATTTTCAAAGAGAATGAAGAGGAATTTGTCTCAAGTATAAATGACAAACTTGGTTATTCCGGAGGAAATCCAAATATTGAAGAACGATCTTATGGTTTAATCAGTTCAGAGGAATTTAAAAAATGGTTAGAAAGTTATAAAATAAATAATATTAATTTTTGGAACAACAAGGAGTAATGGGTTTAAAAGTCCTATACAGAAAGTAAAGAGGGTAAAGGGGTCAAGAGGTCAGGTATCTTTGATTTATCAATATTCCAATCTCGCCCATCTGGCAAGGTCCCAATATCCAAGACTTAACCTATCAGTATGACGCAGTCGGCAACATCACCCGTATCACCGACAACTCAAACACCAACACCAAAAAAGTGTCAGACTACGCCTACGATTCGTTGTATCGCATAACCAGCGCAACGATTACTGGCAACAACGATGCCACAAAAAATTATACCGAAAACTATACGTATGACCCGATTGGAAATATTCTCACCAAAACGTTGAATGGTGTAAACACCAACTACACTTATGCCGGAAACACCGGAGCCAGTTTTGCTAACCCGCACGCAGTCACGCAGATTGGCGACCAGACTTTTTCCTACGACCAAAATGGAAATCTCATTTCCGACGGAACAAGCACCTACGCCTTCAATCCAAAGAACCAACTAATCAAAGTAACAAAAGGAACAACAGTCATCAACTACACTTACGACTCAATCGGCCAGCGAATCTCCAAATCCCAGGGCGCCAGCTTTACGTTGTATCCAAATAAAAGTTACAATGTAGACAGTATGGGCAAAACCACCGTTTCAATTTTCGCTCCCTGGGGGATGGTGGCAAATATTGAAACGTTGCCAGATTCAGTTCCAAAAGTGTATACTTTCGCCACCGACCACTTGCAAAGCGTCCAAGTTACTACCGACTCCAGCGGAGTTCCGGTGGAAATTCAAGACTACGGCACGTTCGGCGGCGCAGGGTTGAATGATAGGTCAAGTACTTTTGACTCTCAGCGCAAATATATAGGAGAACAGTATGACACCGACACCGAATTAAATTATTTAAACGCTAGATACTACAACAGCGTCACGGGAAAATTCATCTCCCAAGACCCTGTATTTCTTGGTGATCCAAACCAACAAAACCTGCAAGACCCACAATCACTCAACTCATACTCTTATGCTAATAATAATCCTATTAGATTAAGCGACCCGACGGGAAAATTTGGCGAAGATACTGCGATGCAACTTGAGCAAAGTGGTTTTATGCCACTTGTAATAGCTGGCAGTGCAGTTATGGCCGTAAATGCCGTTGTGACAACTGGTTATATAGCTTATCAAAATCGCGATTCAATTATTCAGTTTGCTCATAGTTCCGAGAAAGCATTTAATCAGGGGGTGCAAAAAATACAAAATTCATTTAATTCGGAAAATAATGGGGATAATAAAAATGCACCGATGTGGAAAAAAATCGGATCCGCAGTAATAAGTATAGCAGCGCTCGGATACGAAACTTACAACTTTTTTAAAGAAAAAAATGACGATATCAAAAATTCCGGGATGCAACTCCCAAAAATTGATCCAAGCCAATCATCTGGACCAACAATTAAATCACCCCCTGTGCCAACTATAAATTCTGCTTCAACTCCATTAACAATAGGCCAATCATCTAATCCTACGCCATCTTTTTCTTATTCTTCTTCGCAAATACCTATTTTACAGCAACAGATACCTATCTTGCGTCAGATAAATTCTCTTCAAGGCCAGTTAAATCAATTAAAATCTAGTTCAAATAAAAATAAGTAAACTAATATGGATATTGTTTTAATCTTGTTTCTTATATCAGCGGTTTGGGCGTTTTATCTTTGGATAAAGTATAATAAAGATAAAACAGTTTTTTGGTTTTTGCTGATTAATATTTTTCTTGTTATTAAGCATATAGTATGGGAATATGTCAAAAACTATATACCCCCCGAAACAAGAATTGTATGCGATATGGGTTTTATCATCTTAAATTTATTTTTTGTAGCATTGTTTCTTTGGATTTTATGTAGAGATTTTATTGTGAAAGAAAGGACTACGGGGGGGTAATGGTGGGTAATGGAGTAATGGGGACAGCCATCATTCTTTTCTTAGCTAAGTAAAATAATGGGAGTAAAAAAACAATTATATTATGTTCGTTAAATTTATTTATATTATTTTAATAATTCTTGCGGCCACGGCGGTGGCTGTGGGGGATGTGCTTTTGAAAAAAGCATCTGGTTATACTAATTTTTCTCATTTTTTAAAAAGCCCTTGGATAATATTTGCGGCATTGCTATATCTTTTTAGTATTATTGTTTTTTCCTATATCTTTTTTAGTGGCGTGCAACTAATAAATGTAGGCATAGTCCAATTAATTCTTTACGCCCTGATCATTGTCGGATCGGGCGTTTTATTTTTTAACGAAAAATTAACGATTGTTAAAATGATTGGTGTTGCCTTGGGTGTTACGGCTGTTATTTTGATGAATTTATAGTATTAAAAAACGCTTTACAAAAAGCGTTGAACCTAATCAATTCAATTTTATGTACGAGGGATTACACTATGAACTTCTGATATTGCTCCCCAAAATTCAACACAATATTTCAATGCATCATCAGTATTAAATGATTTACAAGAGAATATATTAAGATATACAGCATTTAACATGGGAAGTGGGTGACAAACAACATTGCTCGTTTCAATAAATTGGAAGCCAGAAATTCCTCTCAAATGCGGAATGTCTGATGTATCTTCCCAGTAGAAAGGTTCTCCATGTCTTGTCATTTTAATGAGATCACATAATTCAACAAAAAAACGTTGTAATTTTTCCTTACTTAAATCAGAAAGATTACATCCTTTCAGATCCACTATCAATTCCAAGCCATAACCACCCTTGTATCCAAATTTTTCTTCTTCTTGACCCATTTTATTTGTGGTATAATTTCATTAACTACTGTTAATTATATACATGAAAGATAGCTATGGTCAATGGCAATCTAAAGCCTACTTAAAACAGTATTATTCTACCGATCACATTGCTGAGGATGAATTACATATTTTTCAGTTCATTTTAAAATTTTTAAAAAGGGAAAATCAAAAATTTGATAAAATATTAGATGTTGGATGTGGTCCTACTATTCATCATGTATTGCCATTTGTGCCATTGGTTGACGAAGTCTATTTGGCGGATTACTTGAAGGAAAATCTTGATGAAATAGATAAGTGGCTTAAGAATAAAAAAGATGCTCACGATTGGTCGACATATATCAAAGAAGAATTAGATATTGAGGGCAAGGATGCTATCGAAACCCCTCAACAAAGAACAGATCTGTTAAGAGAAAAAATTGTCTCTTTATTACGTTGTGATGTTTTTCAAAAAAAGGTAATTCCTATTGATATAAAATTTTCTTTGGTTACTTCATTTTTTTGTGTTGATTGTGCTACTTCATCAAAAAAAGAATGGTATAATGGAGTTAGGAATATTTCTGAGCTTATTGAGCCTAGTGGGTGGATTATATTGTCTGCCCTCAGAAATACCGATAAATACTTTGTTAATGGTAAGCAGTTTCCTTCTGCTAATGTTAGTGAAGATGATGTAAAAAGTGCTTTGGAAGAAAGCGGCTTTCATATTTCTACTATTGAAGTTGAAGTTCGCCCTGTCCCCATGTGGGAGGCAGAGGGATTTAATAGTATTGTCATAGCTTGCGCTCAAAGGAAATAAAATTAAATGCGAAGCCTATTCCCCGCCGGCTCTGCTGCGGGGTGTCCACTTAGGAAGGTATCGGAAACCTTAGGTTTCTGATTATATAACCTCCTTGCCGGATACCCTGTGAGCTCTGCCCCAGGGTTGCTTCATTTTATGAAAATTAATAAATTATCTAAATTTATTATCGTAATTTATATTATCACTCTTATTTTTTGGGCGGTTTTTAATTTTCTTAGCGGATGGAAGTCTCTTTTAGAGGGACCGGCATTTAATTATCTTTTAACTCCGTTTCTTGTTTTTATGACGGTATTGCCGTTAATTGGGGGGTTAATAGGTATTTATAATTCGATAAGATGGGGTGGTTGGAAAAGTTCTGTGGGTAGAAGTTTGCTATGCATGAGCCTTGGGCTTATAACGTGGTCAGGGGGCATGGTCATTTGGAATTATTATCTCTTTTTTACAACTATATCGGTGCCTTATCCTTCATTTGCAGATGTTTCATTTATGCTAAGCTGGCCACTTTGGACTATCGGTGCTATATTTTTATCAATTGCAGCTGGAGCGAATTTAGGCATAAAGAATTTGAAAGGAAAAGTTTTTCTGCTTATTATTCCAATAATCATTAGTGCTTTTTCTTATTATTTTCTTGTGGTGCTTGCAAGACAAGGGATGGTAAGTACTTATGATAATATTTTAAAAACATTTTTTGATTTGGCGTATCCAATTGGAGACGTGGTAATTCTTACTATCGCAGCGTTGGTTTTTGGTTTGTCGTATAAGTATTTGGGAGGCAAATACAGAATAGCTATATATTTTATCCTTGCAGGTTTTATGATGAATTATTTTGCTGATTTTACTTTTTCATATACGACGACTCTTGGAACATATTATAACGGCAGTCTATCAGATATATTATTTGTTACCGCAATGGCTCTTTTAAGTGTTGGGGTTGCAGGATTTGTATTGCCAGATTATAAAAATAAAAAATTTAGTATTATCGATTCAAATACTGTAGATAATAATTCGATCTTTCACCAAATTTTAGTAACTATAATTAAGAAGCAGGAATCCGTTATTGGACTTTCTGCTTGGTATGAAGCAAATAATGTCTCTGGTCTTATTATTGATCAAGCTCACAACTTAGCTTCTTTCTCCGGGAGTGGAAAAGAGGCTATAGATCGCCTTGTATTTCGATATGAGGAACTTTTTGGGAAAGCTTCTCGAGCGGTTTGCAAAGAAGCGGTGCGCGATCTAACTGTTAGGATGCAACCAGAAGAAATTCCGGATAGCTTAAAATAGAATCCTTTATATGTTTGATTTTCCCAACATCAATAAAAAATTAACCGAAAGGTTATACGAGCAAAACCTTGACTTTGCGGCAAAAAACAAGATATTCATCCTTATTCAAAGTCTATATAGAACGAGTGTTTTAGCTTTAAGCCCAGAAGGAATCGCAAAAGAAGTTACTAATATTGTTTGCAAAGGTTTGAACCTTGAATTTTCAGGGTTATTTTTATTTAAGAAAGATATTGATTCTCTTGTGCCCCTTTCTTTCTCTGAGTCTGTGACCTTGTCCAAAACTCTGCAAATAATTAATTTTAATTTTAAGGGGGTAAAACTATCGGAAATTTCAAAGAACGATTTTTTAAAAAAGGTAGTGTATGATTGGGTCGAAAACGTTACCGCTAATCCTTTGGATATTTGGAAAAATTCCGTATCAGTGGAAACCGTGGAAAAAATGAAAACACAGTCTCGTATAAGAGACATAGTTCTTTATCCGCTCATTACTGGCAATAAAATTCTTGGTGCGATGGTTTTCGGATTGAATATTGATAACGTAACTCTAAACGACTTTGAAAAATCTTCCATGAAAAATATTGTTGAAGTAGTGACTCTTTTACTTGATAAAGCCTATGCGGATAAAAATCTGCAAGTTTCTTACGAGATAGAAAAGAAGGGTAAGGAACAGATGGAACAAGCCTACAAGATAGAAAAGAAAGCCAAGGAAGATGTCCAAGAGTTGGACAAAAACAAAACCGAATTTATGCTCATAACTCAGCATCACCTCCGGACTCCGCTTTCAGTAAATGCCGGATTTTTAGACTTATTGACGCAGGGCGAATTCGGCAAAATACCTAAAAAGATAAACAATATTATTTTGGAATTACAAGAATCAACAATCAAAGAAATAAAAGTGGTAAATGAGCTATTGGATGTTTCAAGTTATCAATTAGGCAAAGAGGTGACAGAATTGGTTCCAGGAATTGATATAGCAGATCTTTTGAATGAAACACTTAAAGATTTAAAGGTCCAGGCAAAAAATAAAGGCATATACTTGAAATTTGAAAAAGAAGGCAGTATTCCTAAAATTCCTGCTGACCGAACAAAATTAAAATTAGCACTGACAAATATTATTGACGACTGTGTAAAATACACCAAACAAGGAGGTGTAACCGTAACTCTGAAATCTGAAAATAATAAAATGATAATTTTAGTAAAAGACACTGGCATGGGAATAGCGAAAGAGGCGCTTCCTCATTTATTTAATCAAACTTTTCACCGAAGCGCAGAAGCTCAAAAAATATTCGCTGTTGGAAAAGGCATTGGCCTATTTCTTTCTGGCAAGATTATTGAGGGGCATCACGGTAAAGTATGGGCAGAATCTGAAGGTCAAGGCAGGGGTGCTGTTTTCCATATCGAATTACCGGTGGTATAGTGGTATAATTAAACAATATTAATGCGTTCAACTTAAAATTAAAATTATGAAAAAAACAAAACAAAAAAATATTTTATGGGTTGAAGACGACCAGCAATTAGTTGACCTTTATACGGTAATGTTTACAAAAATAAAAGATATTAAGGTTGAATTCTTGATGTTGGGTCAGCTTGCTTTGGACAGAGTAAAAGAAATCGAAGAAGGCAAGGCAGAAAAACCGGATCTTATGATGCTTGATCTTCTTTTGCCGGATGTAAACGGCGACAGAATATTGGAGCAATTACGCAAAACACCATCAACCAAAGATGTCCCTGTATTTATCCTAACGAACTATGGCGGTGAAATAATGGAGGTAAAAATGACAAAAGAATTAAATGCCGAGAAATATCTTGTCAAAACCGAATGGGTGCCTACAAAATTGGTACCTTTGATCTTGGAGAGGATGAAGTAAGGGAATTTAAAAAATCATGGGTTTAGATTTTGATGTACGATACAATCAAATTATAAATTTACTTAAATACTTTGAATTACGAAACTCCCGTTTTAGAAGACTTTTCGCGTCTTTTTCCTCAATTTTTGCCACAAATTCGCTATAATGTTGATGCGTATGCGTAGCTACGCCTCAACATTCTACCTGTCTGCGTTTCGCGCACAGGCAGATCACATTTCTGGCTAAAAATTGAGAAAAAATACTGCGAAAGAGTTTCGTAATTCAAAGTAAATCTCAAAATAATGGATTCCAGACGTCCAACGTCTGATGGCCAATGCAAATAATAACAAAATTGCGGTTGCTAACACCGCCGTTGCGCAAGAGTTCTCAACAACGATGAAAAAAGTAAAAACCACCATAGTAGCCATAGCCTTGGCCATCGGATCATTTTTCACGATTCCTACGGCGTACGCTCTCGGTCCGCTTCCACCGGTTATTAAAACATTTACCGCCGCCCCCGCTACTATTATTGTCGGGCAGTCTACTAAATTATCATGGACGCTTGCAGGCGGATCTCCCGCCACATTATCAATTAATAATGGCGTGGGATCGGTACGGGGCACTTTTTCAAAAATAGTTGCTCCCAAAGTAACCACTACCTATGTTCTCAGGGCCGGCAATACTTATGGAATCGTTGCCAAATCGGTTAAGGTCATTGTTAAACCCAAAGCTCCCGTTATTTCAACATTTATTGCAACCCCCGCAACCATCAC
>MHPA01000012.1:0-4075 GCA_001820255.1 Candidatus Staskawiczbacteria bacterium RIFCSPLOWO2_01_FULL_38_12b
AAAACAAAACTGGGTATTGGAAATATAGAATTCGGCTGTCTGAAGCCGTGGCCGCAGACTTGATAATAGCCTACTATCCGATTTTCATATTATCATATTGGAATAAAAAAAGAACCCCCTCACCGCATCATGCATTAAGGGGGTCTGTTATCTCTCGGAGACAAGGAACCAAGTGTTCACAAAGAACCAGAGTTCCAAGTGACCAAGATCAACCTGAAGTTACTTGCGCGGGAGAACGAAGACGAACCGGTAGTGCTCGCTCCAGACATCGTCCGGGTAGCCATAGTACGTGTTGAGCCAAAAGCCATAGCCATTGTGCTCCACGCCAAACACGCTCAGAGCGCCACCCGAGCCGGCAATCGGCTCCATGCCAATAATCAACCACTCGTTCTTGGGTTGGTCCTTGTACTGCAGGCGTAGTTGGGGACCGACTTCGTTCGGACAGAGTTCGAGACCGCGCTTCTTGGCGACGGCGTAGATGTCCTTGAGCCCAGCTCCCTTTGGGAAACCCAGCTCGGCGACACTGACGACAACCAGGTCCAGTTCGATCTCCTCGGTGGCCACGCTGAAAACGGGCTTGCCGATGATATCGTTAGCGTAGTCGCCGATCCTTATGTTGTCCTTCTTGAGGTGACAGCGGAAACCGTCGGCGTTAGTCGGACCCGTGCCGAGCTTGATGGTCTTGAAGACCTTGAACTCAGTGATGGAACCATTGACTGGTGGAACGAGACCCGCGAGGAGCTTCTGGAGCGCCTTGGGGTTTTCGATCCAACCCTGCATGATATCTTCCGGAACTTCCGGGAGGTTCTGCAGGATCGTAGCCGCGAACTTGTGGGCCTGGGTTTGGGTACTCATGGCGTTTTCTCCTTTTGGGTTTTCGCCATTCTCCTGCCTGACGTACCGAAATTGGCAGTCATAGCCAGAAGATACCGATATAATTCAGTAGCTTTTGGCTATGACCCCTTCTCATGTAAATGTGCTTTTATACTATGTTAATAGTATATACCTATTAAAAGTAATTGTCAAGAGTTTACTGGTGAAGGTCCAAATGTTAACATAACTGAATACAAATTAAGATTAATTTATTAAAAATGGAAAGTGATAAAATAGTAAAAATCCGACACTCGCTCGCCCACCTTTTGGCCTCTGCCATCATGGAAAGCTATCCTAAAACAAAACTGGGTATTGGAAATATAGAATTCGGCTGTCTGAAGCCGTGGCCGCAGACTTGATAATAGCCTACTATCCGATTTTCATCTTATCATATTGATATAAAAAAAACACCCCTCACTGCATTCATGCATTGAGGGGTTTGCTTTGCCTCGCTAGAACTTTAGCGAAGGCGGGTTGTTTCTCGGTGTCAAGGAACCAAGTGTCCGAACAAGGGCAGAGGTTCCAAGAAACCAAGAACAACTTGAAGTTACTTGCGGGGGAGAACGAACACTAAGCGATAGGAGCCATGCCAAGGGGAGTCAGGAAAGTCGTAGTGCGCGTAGAGCCACAGGACATCGCCATGGCGTTCGACGTGGAACAGCTTGAGATAGCCATCCGAATCGGTAATCGGCTCCATGCCGATAATAAGCCACTCTCCCTCGGGTTGGTCTTCGTACTGCAGTCGCAGTTCGGGACCGACCTGATTCGGGCAGAGTTGGAGACCTCTTGCCATGGCCTGGGCGAAAACTTCCTTGAGAGGAGCTTTATTCTTCCCTGTCAGCTCTTTGACCGAGACATTCACGAGATCAATTTCGGTTTCTTCGGTGACCACCGTGAATTCTGGCTTGCCGAGAATGTCGTTAGCGTAGTCACCGATATCCATCCTCTGACCGTCCACCTTCCTCCCCTTAATGTTAGCACGGTAGCTTTTAGCGTCCATGCCCGCGCGGAGCTTTAAGGGCTTGAAGACCTTAAACTCGGTGGCGGAACTGTTGACCGAAGGAACGAGACCCGAGAGGAACTGTTGAAGCGATCGAGGGTTTTCGATCCACCTCTGCATGATATCTTCCGGAATCTCCGGGAGATTCTGCAGAATAACACCGTGAAACTTGTTGATTTGAGTCTGGATACTCATGGCGTTTTCTCCTTTTGGGTTTTCGCCATTCTGTTGCTTGACGTACCGAAATTGGCAGTCACAGCCATAAAGTACCGACATTTCAGTAACTTGTGGCTATGACCTCCACTCTCTTTTCGCGTAATTTTTAATGTAAATGTGCTTTTTATACTATGTTAATATGTTATACCTATTAATAATAAATGTCAAGAGTTTACGGGTGGAGACCTAAATGTTAACATAACTGAATACAAATTAAGATTAATTTATTAAAAATGGAAAGTGATAAAATAGTAAAAATCCGACACTCACTCGCCCACCTTTTGGCTTCTGCTATTATGGAAAGCTATCCTAAAACAAAGCTTGGAATTGGTCCGGCTATTGATAATGGATTTTATTACGATATGGACTTTTCTGAAGTCAGAAAAGTAAATCCCAAATCACAAAATACAAATCACAAACCCTTCGATTCCGCTCAGGGCGAGCAAATTCCAAATTCTAAATCGGAAAACTCAAAACAAACATTTACTTTGACGGCTGAAGACCTGCAAAAAATTGAAAACCGGATGCGCGAACTCATCAAAGAAAACCAGGAATTTACCGGCAAAAAAGTTTCTAAAATTACCGCCAAAAAACTGTTTAAAAACCAGCCATATAAATTAGAATTGATAAAAGACTTAAAAGAAAAAACCGTTGGCACTTACCAAAACGGTGCATTTTTGGATTTATGCAAAGGCGGGCATGTCCAAAATACCAAAGAAATTGACCCGAACTCTTTTAAACTTACAAAAATTGCCGGTGCTTACTGGAAAGGTTCAGAAAAAAATAACATGCTGACCCGTATTTACGGTGTGGCTTTTCAAACACAAAAAGAACTGCAAGACTACCTAAAAATGCAAGAAGAAGCCGAAAAAAGAGACCATAGAATGTTAGGCCAAAAGTTGGATTTGTTTACCATTTCTGAATTGGTAGGAAAAGGATTGCCGTTGTTTACGCCAAAGGGCGCATTACTGCGAGAATTATTAAATGAATATTCGCAAAGCTTGCGATCCGCCAAAGGCTGGCAAAAAGTGTGGAGCCCGCATATTACCAAAAACGATTTATATAAAACTTCGGGGCACTGGGAAAAATTCGGCGATGAATTATTTTTAGTAAAAAGCCAAGAAACCAAAGATGAATTAGTAATGAAGCCCATGAACTGCCCGCACCACCAACAAATTTATGCAAGCAAACCGCGAAGCTATAAAGATTTGCCCATAAAATACATGGAAACCACCACGGTGTATCGCGATGAAAAAGCCGGAGAACTATTAGGGCTTTCGCGAGTACGCTCAATCACCCAAGACGACAGCCACACTTTTTGCACGCCTGAACAAATTGAACAGATTTATCAAGAACTCATTGATGTTACCAAAGAATTTTATGCAACGGTCGGCATGAAACTGCGCGCACGTCTTTCATTTCGCGATCCAAAAGATCCTAAAAAGTATTTAGGCGAAACCGCATTATGGGAAAAAGCTCAAAAGATATTATTAGAAATTGCTAAAAAAAATAACCTGGATTATTTTATAGTTGAAGGCGAAGCGGCATTTTATGGCCCAAAAATCGATTTTACTGCCAAAGATTCTTTGGGTCGCGAATGGCAACTGGCCACCCCCCAACTTGATTTTGTACAACCCAAGCGTTTTGGTTTAACGTACACAGATCACCAAGGTAAAGAGCAAACTCCGGTTATGATTCACTTTGCGCTGATGGGATCTTTAGAAAGATTTTTATCGGTATACATAGAACATACCGCCGGGAATTTTCCACTATGGCTCTCTCCGGTGCAAATTGCTTTAATCCCCATTTCAGAAAAGCATTTAGAGTATGCCAATAAAGTAAAACAAACATTGGAATGCGAACATGTGAGAGTTGAACTGATGTCGCAAAACGAAACTTTAGGTAAAAAAATCCGCGAAGCGGAAATGCAACATACTCCCTACCTATTAATTATCGGCGATAAAGAAATTGCGGCAGGTGCCGTGG
>MHPA01000012.1:4093-30739 GCA_001820255.1 Candidatus Staskawiczbacteria bacterium RIFCSPLOWO2_01_FULL_38_12b
CAATGGATCAATTTATTGAAAAAGTAAAAAAGGAAATCGATTTAAAAAATAAATCTATCAACGAATAACGAATCCCTTACGAATTTACGAATAACTGACGGTGGACGTGCGTAATTCGTAAATTCGCAACTAAATTCACTATTCGCTGATAATAATTATGGCGGAACTTTCGCAAGCTACAAAAAATGTCATAGCAAAATACAGCCTATGGCACGAATTGTCAAAGAAAAAAGATGACGTGCCAACCATCCATGTCGATGAAGTTGCCTTAAAGGTGGCTGCGTTTTATGAACACCTGCGCACCATTGTTGATTGGAAAGAAGAGCATTTAATGCGCCGGGCCGCCATTATACGCAAGCTCAAACGAAGGTTTTTGGATTTGGAATTGAAAAATTTTGAAAAAAAAGAAATTGCCGAAAGCTTGGTATTAGAACTAATACGGGGCGGATATTTCCCTAATGATAAAATAGAAGAATCAAAAATACAAAAAGTACAAAACATTGTAAATAAATATCTATTTATTTTTAGTAATAACCCGGAAAATAAAAAAGGTAAAACGGCAATATCATTTTATAACGGCATGCTAGAAATTGCCGCTTGCGAAATAGAAGAAACCCTTGAACCTTCGGCAAAAGAAATGGCGTTAATAGATTACATGTTTGAGTCAATGCGCGAACGCATTAAAGTAAGTGATGCCATTTTTAAAACGGATTTATTAAAAAAAGAAGAAAAAGACATTCAAATATATGTTGCCGTACAGCAGGCGCTTTTTAAACTTGACAATCCTATCATCAGTTACAACCTTTTACGCTACAAATACCCGCAATGGGATAATCCTTCAGAAGAAGAGCTTTTCAAGTTATCCCAAAATATTTATAAAATCTGGCTGGGTATTGAAAATGACCTTGTTCATCCTTTGGGTAAAAAATTCTACAATATTTGTGAAAAGTATGACACGGCGTACTTAATTGTAGGGGACATATTATCTAAAGATAGTTTTGAAAAAATAAATGCTTCGGCATATGACCCTTCACTACTGGAAGAATTCACCAGGAATGCATACATGAAAAGACTGAAAGAGCTGAAGGCTAAAATTACACGGGCGGCCATATATTCCACCTTGTCAATTTTTATTACTAAAATTTTATCTTTAATACTATTGGAAATAGTGCTGGCAAAATTATTTAATGTGGATTTTAAATTTTTTATATTAATCATCGACATACTGATTCCCACCTTGCTGATGGCTTTTTTGGTGAGCACGGTCAAGCCTCCCTCAAAGAAAAATATCAATGTGGTGATGGTGGAAGTAATGAAAACGTTTTATCAAAAAGAAAAAACCGATACATACGAAATAAGAATCCCTAAAAAAAGGGGGCTGATTACCCGCTTTATCCTTTCATTAACCTATGTAATAGGTGCATGCATTACCTTTGGGTTTATCTACTGGGTTTTATACTACTTTACACTCCCCCATTACGCCATTGTTATTAATATTATATTTATCGCCTTGATTTTGTTTGCCGGAACCTTGGTGCAAAAAAGATCCCAAGAACTTACTATGGAAGAAGACTCGGGAGGATTTCTTATGTTTTTCTCAGATATCTTATTTTTACCGGTGACAGGCTTTGGACGCTGGATGTCTAACACCTGGAAAGAATACAACGCCATTACCGCATTTTTAAACGCGATGGTTGATATGCCGTTTTCCCTGTTTGTTGAATTTTTGGAACGCTGGCGCGGATTTATTAAGGAAAAAAAAGAAGAACTGAGGTAAAAATAATTTGTTATTTTTACAAATTCCAAATCATAAACCACAAATCCCAAATAATATCCAAATTTTAATATCTAATTTCAAAACGTGTTTAGAGTTTTAGGTATTAAAATTTGTTTGTAATTTGTATATTGTAATTTGGAATTTAGGTATAATTTTGCCTCCAATCGGGCATTTTTTTATAATATGAAAAATAAAATCATAGTTATTCTTGGCCAAACCGCTTCAGGAAAAACCGAACTATCTATTAGGTTGGCTAAAAAGTTTCGTGGTGAAATTATTTCTGCCGATTCGCGTCAAGTGTATAAAGGACTAGATATTGGATCAGGGAAAATAACTAAACAAGAGATGCAAGGCGTTCCCCACTATCTCTTAGATGTGGCCAACCCCAAAAGAAAATTCACCGTATCTCAATATCAAAAACTAGCCTTGGCGGCAATAAAAAAAATCTACTCCCACACTCGGGTGCGTGGGAGTGGTGATGCAATTCCATTTTTAGTCGGAGGAACCGGTTTTTATATCCAGTCAATTGTTGATGGTTTAGTAATTCCAGAAGTTAAGCCCAATTGGAAATTACGGAAAAACCTGGAGAGTAAAACTACTGACCAATTATTTTCAATGCTTAAAAAACTGGATCCGGGTCGGGCAGCTTTAATTGATCAAAAAAACCCCCGAAGATTAATTCGTGCCATTGAAATCGTTATGGCTACCGGCAAGCCAGTCCCAAAAACTGTACGAGGTCTGACCTCGTACAGTTTTGATATTTTACAAATCGGCATTAAAAAATCACCAAAAGAACTTAAAATGTTAATCCGAAAACGACTACAAAAGAGAATGAAAAGAATTATAACTGAGGTTAAAAAATTACACGCCAATGGATTATCATATAAGCGCCTTGAGGAACTTGGGCTTGAATATCGTTTTGTCGCACAATATATTCAAGGTAAACCCTTTGGCGCCCTTCGACACGACTTTGGACAAGCGGCTCAGGGCAAGCTGACCTACAAACAAATGATTGAAAAACTGCAAAAAGAAATAGAACACTACGCCAAACGCCAGATGACTTGGTTCAAACGTGATAAAAGAATCCATTGGATTAAAAACTATGAAGAAGCGAAAATCGTTATTGACAATTTTTTAAATATAATCTAATCTAAAGACTAGCACACGATCGTTTCCCTTTACTGGAGAAAAAATGAGCACCGGAAAAAGAAGAAAAAAAGTGAAACCGAAAGAATTCTTCGAACTCCCTCAGTATCTACAGGAAGCCATAAGGGCGGCTGAGAAAAAGGTAAAAGGGCTTCAAAAAAATGAGTGCCCTGATACTGAAGATCAAAGAGTATACGAGGATATCATGGACGACTTCAAGGAAGAAAGGGAAAATTAGCAAAGGGTCTAAAATAAAACCTCGCCATGTGAATACATTGCAAGGTTTTTTTATTCTACAATAATTTCTTTAATATTTCTTGAACCATGCCTGGATTAGCCGTACCGCGAGTTGCGGCCATTACCTGTCCCGATAAAAACTGGACAGCGTTAGCGTTGCCTGCCTTATAGTCTGCGACCGCTTTAGGATTTTTTGTGATAACCTCTTTAATTACTTTTTCCAGAGCGCCATCATCTTCCATCTGGCGCCAATTATTTTCATCCACAATGGTAGACGGGTCAACTCCGGTATTATACATTTCCAATAATACTATTTTGGCGGTTTTGCTGTTGATTTCCTGCTGGTAAATCATCTTTATAAATTCCGCAAAATTTTCCGGGGTTATCTTAAAATCTTTTTCCATAAATTCTTTACCCTTCAATAATCCTTGAATATCAGAAATTAAATAATTAGCTGATAGTTTATAAAAACTCATGCTGGTTTTTACTTTTTCCACTGACAGCCATTCACCAAGTTCACTGCAGACTTTTTCAAAATATTCCCCAAGGTCTTTTTGCACCACAAAAAATTCTATCTGGTTTTCTTCCAGGCCATACTCTTTTTTAAACCGCGTCCGTTTTTGCTCGGGCAACTCCGGAATTTGAGATTTTATACCCGTGATATATTTTTTATCAAAATGAAGCGGCGGCAAATCCGGCTCGGGAAAATACCGATAGTCATGCGCCGATTCTTTTTCGCGCTGGGAAAACGTAATTCCCGCCTGCGCGCCTGCCTGAGCGTTGCTCGCAGTCAGGCCGCGTGCGGGCAGGTCTTTTTTATCATGCCAGCCGCGGGTTTCCTGCACCACTTTTTGGCCAGACTCTAATAATTCCGTTTGTCTTTTTATTTCATACTCTATTGATTTTTCTACCACTTTAAATGAATTCAGATTCTTTATCTCAACCTTCGTTCCAAGTTTTCTTGCCCTGAGCGGAGTCGAAGGGTTGATTTTACTCACACTGATATTTACTTCCACGCGCATCAAGCCCTTTTCCATATCGGCGTCTGAAACACCCAAATATTTAAATATTAACTGCAGTTCCTCGGCGAATTTTTTAGCTTCAACTCCAGAGGTTATATCCGGCTCGGTTACCAATTCCATCAGTGCCACACCGGCTCGATTAAAGTTAACCAAAGAATAACCTGCCCCATCGGGATGCAATAAGCTTCCCGTGTCTTCTTCTAAATGAATTCTGGTAATCCCAATTTTACGGCCATCAATTTCCAAATACCCATTTTCGCAAAACGGCTGATCGTACTGTGAAATCTGATAGCCTTTCGGGATGTCCGGATAAAAATAATTTTTCCGGTCAAATTTTGCCTGCCCCTCGTAGCCTTGGCCAAGTGGGGATTCTCCAGCAATAATTTTGCAATGCAAAGCCAGTCCGGTTTTTATCACCTTTTTGATAGCCTCTTCATTGGCAACAGGAAGGGTTCCAGGCTGGGCCGTGCAAACCGGGCAAATATTAACATTGGGCCGAGCCTCATCCGGGTCATTTTTGCATGAGCAAAACATTTTTGACTTGGTGTTTAGCTCCGCATGAATTTCTAAACCGATAGTGGGTTTATACATATGATTAAATGTATCAAAATTTATAGCAATTTAAAAGCCTTGACATTTAAATAAAAAATATATACAGTCAATCCAGTACACAAACCAAGAGACGGCTTGGCATCGTCTCAAAACCAAAGGAGGCTTTCCGTGAAAATTTCCACCCGAATCACTATCGCCATCATGCCGATTGTGATTGTCTTCCTTGGTATAATGTTGTACCAAGCTGAAACAAGGAACTCGAGGCTCAAGGAAGAGCTCCATGAATTGCGGGTCACGAATGGCAAGACCGACAGCTTCCACATCATTCAGAAACTTGAAGAAGAGTTGAAGAAAGCCGTGGAAGACCACATAGAGACGACCAGAACCGGTCTCTTGTGGAGAAAAACAGCTGAGAAATGGAAGGCGAATTTCGAACTTCTGGATAGTAAACACCAAAAAGAAATTCGCCAGCTCAAGGATGAGCCAAAAGGAGTCGGAGACCCCAAAGCCAAGGAACGGCCAGAAAAACCCAAAGACTGGGACACTAAACCGGATGTGACGCGCAGCCCTGAGGAAATGCAGTGGCTTGCGGCAAAACGTGCCGAGATCATCATGATTTCGGCACACATCGTCTTCTTTGAGGTCTTTAGGGTATGGAACGCCATAAAGGAATTTTTCGGCGGGCCTGAAGACGACCCACAAAAACCCAAAAAGATGGGTAAGAAAATTCTGCCCAAGAAGTAAAGACTGTAAAAGGCCTTTACTTCACAAAAAGGTTTTCGCTCATTGGCATCAAAGCTACTTTCTTTTAAGGAGGAAACATGCCTAGGCGATTAACTTGGATCACGCCCACCATCTTGGTAATAGTGATTTTCTTTCTCGGAATCGCCCTTAATAAGTCCGAGAGAGAGAACCGAAAGTTAGAGGAAGAGAATCAAGTACTCACGAAAAACACTGAAGAGCAAAAAAGGGCCTTTGAAATACGTATTTTGGAGGCTGAAGCCCGTGAAGCCAAAGCCAAAGGATTGACTGAAGCATATCGATCCTTTATGATTGAAGTTCTTGGAAATCATAAAGGAAAAGTAACTAAGAAAGGTTACATTAACAAGCCCAGAAATTGGGTAAAATGAAAACAGGCCCCGTGCGAACACCAGTTTGTGCGGGGCTTTTCTTTTTTTAAAATTATTTATAAATAAAAAGCCCTTCGTAAAAAGGGCTTATCGCATCAAGAGATTATTCTTGACCCTTACCACCTTATCAGGCGGCTTTTTTCTTTTCTTTTTTGGGCTTCTTTTTCCGAGCAGCAGAAACCAGGGTAATTTCCATTCTGTATTCCAATTGCTGTTCGCCTGGTGGCGATAATCGGCTTTGAAGATAATTCATTAAATCATTCAAAGCCTCAAGACACGGAAGCGAAAAATCCACCACCTTCTTGGCAATCATGATAGCCTCCTTTCAGGGATAGCGTCCGTCTCTTTTCCAACGCAATTCATTGAAAATCATCTCCTTTTGGATTTTACGCAAAGAAGATGTCCAATGCCCTTGCTTTTGCAGGTCAGTCATCCAAAGATAGGTAGCGTGACGCCACCTAAGATAATCTTTTCCATCATGGACGGAGACTGCTTTATTCCAATAGATGGAAATTATCTTACCCCTATCAGGATAATCTCTTGGCAACGAATCCAGCCAAGGATACTTGCCATAGACCGTCAAAGAACTGCCCCATTTTGGATGAGTTAAAAAGTGTATTTGCCGGTTTATTTCTAAATCTTTCCAGTCTTTTTTCAGTCCTTTGACCAGCAACTCTTCCCAGGGAGAGATTGCCAGTTGTTTTTCCAGCAAAACACGCGATTTTTCCCTGACTGTGTAATCAGAATCCCCAAGCTTTTTTACCATAGGCTCCATTAAAGCCTGCTCCATGCCGATCGTCAACAGCAATAAACTGATAGCTTGCATCAACATCTCCTTTTTCTAGTTAGAAGATTCAAGAAGACTTCTTTTTTTTGGGCAAACCCGCCCTGCTTTTCCTTACCAATATATTAAACTTTTTGGGTTTACAGGACTTATAACTTGGGTTCACAACGACTGGTGTATCTTGAGTATCAATCGCCAATTCAATTTTTTTAGGATTGGAGATTGAAAGGATTTTTTTTAATATACGAATCAACAAAGGAATATCTGATTCGACATCAATTTTCCATTTCGACTGGGTAAAATTAACAAAAGACTCTTTAAAGGCCGGAATTAATCTGATCTGCTCCAACCAATGGGCAAGTTGATTGATTTCACTATTGTTCTCAATCACAAATTTCATAATCATAGAAACCCTCCCTAGTAAGGTAAATTGTCAAAAAACTGGTAACAGACCCGCTCTGCAAAAATTTTTATAACGAAAATCTTTGCACAGCAGGTCTAATGAATTAAAAAAAACCGCTGGCCAGCGGTTTTTAAATCTTTTCCAAGACTACAAATGAATATTGATAAAGATTTTTCTCATCGGGCTGGTGGTCTTCCCTGCTTATTTCTTTCCATTCTGATGCGGCAAACTTCGGAAAAAATGTATCACCCTCAAAGCTATGATGAATATAGGTTAAATACAATCTATCGGCCAAAGGTAAAAACTGCTTATACACCGACGCTCCGCCGCAAATCATTACTTCCCCATCATTTTTTGAAAGTTCTAATGCTTGATCAAGCGACGTAGCTAGCAAACAACCCTCCGGTACGTTATAATCAGTATCTTTATTTAAAATAATATGCTTTCTGCCGGGCAACGGTTTTTCGCCAATAGATTTAAACGTATTTAATCCTAAAATGATCGTTTTACCCAATGTTTTTTCTTTAAAGTATTTAAAATCGGCCGGCAGATGCCATGGCATTGCGTTGTTACTTCCAATTACCCTATTTTCTGCAATCGCAGCTATCATTGAAATTATCATATTACACTCCCATTTCAGCCTTAATAGCCGGATGGGATTGGTAATTTTCCAGTTTTAGCAAGTTATATATATCGTTAGGTTCTTTAATTTGCGATGTATTTAAATCATCCAAGGTTTTAATTGCCGGATTAAGCCATAGTGTAGGTAAAGCAAATGGCTTGCGAACCATTTGTTCTTTTACCGCGTCAAAATGGTTGTGGCAAATATGAGCGTCCCCCAAAGTTATAATAAGTTCGTCAGGCTCTAAGTCGGTTAACTGTGCAACAATATGAAGCAATAACGCATACGAAGCTATATTAAAAGGTACCCCCAAAAACATATCACAGCTCCTTTGATACATATGCAGTGAAAGTTTTTTATCAGCAACAAAAAATTGAAACATCATATGGCAGGGCGGAAGCGCCATGTGATCAAGCTCTCCAGGATTCCATGCGGTTACAATTAAACGCCTATCGTAAGGATCTTTTTTTATCCTCTCAATAATCTCCTTAAATTGGTCAACTTCTGTGCCGTCGGGTTTTTTCCAATGACGCCATTGCACTCCATATACTCTTCCTAAGTCACCCTCATATTGAGTTTTTGGCTTCCAGTAATCGGCATTTGCGTTGGCATCCCAAATATGACACCCCAATCTATTTAACTCTTTATTATCCGAAGATCCAGAAATAAACCATAGTAATTCTGCGGCAACACTTCTGAATGCCAACTTTTTTGTCGTCATTGCTGGAAAACCGTCCTTCATTCTAAAACGCATAGGAACCGCAAACATCGCCCGGGTTGGGCCGTATCTTGCTTGCCGGTCAGTCCCCTCATCCATGATTTTTTTTAACACGTCTAAATATTGCTTCATAAAAGATTACCTACTACCTTTTTAATTTCCTCAAAAACTTCTGGTATAGATTTTTCTCCGTCTATCATAATCACATTTTCAAACATCGTGGGAAGTTTTTGGTAGATCTCATTTACTTTTATTAATTTTTTTTCTTTTTCAAAAAGCTCTTTAGCCTCCCCTCTTTTTTCAATGCGTTTAATACATTCTTTTACAGAAACATTAATCACTATAGTTGCATCCGGAAGTAAAAAATCTTTATTCATTTTAACTAACTCAAAAACATCTAAATCATCTGAATGGCCATAAGCAATAGTTGAAAATGTGTAACGGCTGCAAACGACAAATTTCCCCTCTTTTAGTGCTGGAATAACTTTATTTTCTAAATGTTCGGCTCGATCTTGGACAAACAGTTTTTGTCGTTCCATTGGTTCGGCCTGCATTTCACCCTTTAAAATTTTTCGTATTTTTATTCCCGCCTCCGATTCTGTGGTCGGTTCGGTTTTTAAAATAACTACTTTTCCTTTTTCTTGCAAATATTTTGCTAGCAATTCTGCCTGGACACTTTTTCCGGAACCATCAAGTCCCTCGATTACAATAAACTTCCCTGAAAAACTATTTTTGATCATGTAATTTTGACAGATAATCCCGATACACTATTTTTATCCAAACTCCGTTATTATTTTTTATTTTTTCACCGATATCTTTCAAATCAACCATTTGGCCTGCCATTTTATCGGTTTCTTTAATGGAAATCTCCGGACTATCGCCCACAAAACTATATACCAATCCCAAGTGTACCGCTTCTACCGGCTTTGAGTCATCGTTTAAAATTCCTACCAATTTTTGCTCCAAAAAATTCCCACCATAGTTTACTTCTTCATTCCATTCTCGCATCATACCTTCTTGCAACATATCTTTGGCGCCATTGATATCAATCTCATTAATATGTCCTCCAACACCGATTTGATAGGTATCCACCAGTCTTTGTTCCCCTGCCTTGGGCAAATATTTATAAATAAAAAATGTATCTTGGAAATTAAAAATAATATAAGGGATTATTTGCTGCCATGACGGATCGGTTTCTACATCCCCTCTTCTTTTAAACTGGTAATTATTTTTTATCAGGTCTATGTAATATTCTAAATTTTCTTGCTTTAACCCTTGCCACCTACCCTTCTTAAAAATAATATCAGCCGACACCACTAATACTTTTTCGTCATCCTTATTCATCGCTTCGCTCAATGCGATTCTAATATACTAATTCATACTAATTATGCCAATAACGGCGTGCTTGTTTTCGTCAGTATTTGTATTATTAGCATGCATTCGTATATTGGCATCGCACTCATTTAAATTTAATCCACTCATTATTTTTTTTGAAATTTTTCCAGTACTGCGAGGCCTTGGGTTTCATATTACCATAATATTTATTACCAAGATGCTTTTTATTTTTTTCATTGTAAGGATGATCAGCCATTGATGAAAGTGGTGTAAACGACATTTGGGCAATCGGCATTTTATAATACAATTTTATGGGCAAAGGAGAAATATTATGAAGCTCTAGAGTCATTTTTAATTTGTTTCCCGGGTCAAGATATCCAGCAGTAGCATGGATAATAAGCCCGATTCTCCCCAAAGAAGATTTTCCCTCAAGGCGCCCCACCATATTATCGGCAACGCCCACAATTTCATAAGTCATACCCAATGCGAATTCACCCGGATGAATGATAAATTGACGCTTATCGTCTATGGTTACCGTTTCCATGAGGTGTTCAATGGGTTCTTTAGGATCTATACAGATATCTTTATGGGTTCTAAACACTAAAAAATCAGCCCCTAAATGTAAATCAACCGATGCCGGCTGTATGGATTTTGGGAATAAAGGCTTTACAGCAATCACGCCATCTTTTAAAGCTTTTTTAATATCTTTATCGGAAAGTATCATAGTTCTTGAAACTTAAAACTTGAAGCTTGAAACTTTATATTGTGGTGTTTTCTTAAGTTTCAAGTTTAAAGCTCTAGGTTTTACTACTATTTATACATTTTAATCCTTAAAAAACAAAAATGCAAATAAAAAAAGCCCTTGAAGTTATCGCTGGGCGTTATTGAGAGAACTACTATCTAGTAATCTAAGTCAAGGTCAAGGTTAAATCTGAAATCATGCATGTCGGGAAATCTCCTGACTGTTTCAAGAAGAAACTTTTTATCGGATAATTGATTGATAATCTCAACGAGAAAGTCTTCCTCGTCATTTTTAAAGCCATCTCCACCAAATTTCCAACCAGACATATTAGTCAAAAATACTCTGCAGGCTTGTTGAATGGTACTATCACACATCACTTCATGCCTATTATCATCCAAACAGTGATTAACGGTTGTTACTTCAAATCCTTCAGTTGCAATTGCAATCACATCATCGGGACGGGGTAATATTTCCTTTTCAAATTCTTTTGAAATATACCAATCGTGAGTTTGCTCTTCGTCTTGGATTATCAACACCAACGTAAACTTGACCATGTGGCTATCCTCCTCCTAAATTACGTTTTCAAAGACCGAAACCATTATCATTGTATAATATAAATAATTTAATATCAATTAATTAAAAAAAGCCGGGGGAGGATTTCCTCTTCGGCTTTAGTGTGACCAAACTACAAATCAATTTGATACCAGTATTTATTTTGGTTTTTGCGATAGCCATCGGTAAATCCTGATTTTTTAAATCCCAGGGATTCGTAAAACTTAATAGCTTCTTCATTATCGGTGTTTACACATAAGCTCACGTGACCGCCCCCACCAATCTCGGTAAAAACTTTTCCGACCAATTGTTTTCCTATCCCACTTCGTTTCTTTGCAACATTAATTTGAAGCATGTAATGAGAAACATTGTCTCCCAAATCTTCCATAATAATGAAACCCACAATCTTTCGGCTTTGTTCAGCAATAAAAGCATAAAACGCTTCCAGACATTCAACTTTCTTTAATTGATCTTTGCGACGCTTTGAAGGTCGGCCATCCATCGAAACAACATTTTCCAGGTCTTCAGATTGGTATTCGCGGACAATAAATTGTTGCATGGCACCACTCCTTTATTGTAAAAGAACTTCTTAAGTTTCTCACCTATAATATTACCTAGCTCAATAAAATTATCAAATCAATAAAAAACGGCGGCCTCGAGGCCGCCGTTTTTTAGTATTAACCCTTGATTTCTATCCCCATGTTCTTCGCAGTACCGGCGATGATTTTCATTGCTTGTTCAATGTCGGTTGTGTTTAAATCTTTTAATTTCTTTTCGGCGATTTCTTTTAACTGGGTTTTGGTAACTTTGCCTACCATTTTTTTATTCGGTTCGCCCGATCCTTTTTCAATCCCCGCAGCTTTTTTTAACAGTTCCGAAGCCAACGGAGTTTTTAAGGTAAAGGTATAACTTCTGTCTTTATAAATAGTCACTTGGGCCGGAATAACGTAGCCCATCTGATCTTTGGTGGCTTCGTTAAACTTTTGGCAAAATTCAGCAATATTTAATCCGTGTTGAGCTAGTGCCGGTCCCACGGGAGGAGCCGGATTTGCTTTGCCTGCCTGTATCTGGATTTTTACGACAGCTTTAATTTCTTTTGCCATATTTGTTAAGAGCTTACAAGCTGATAGTGAAATATTTTTATAAATACACCACAGCTATAACTCTTTATTAATTATTTTTTAATTCTCAAATCCCAATTTCCAATTCCCAATCAAATCCTAATTTATTAAATCCCAAAACGTTTTAGGAATTAGGGTTTTAGGAATTGATTGGTCATTGGGATTTGGTCATTGAGATTTTAAACTACACTTTCTTAATTTGCAACGAATCTAATTCCACCGGTGTATCTCGGCCAAACATATTGACCAACACTTTAATTTTTCCTTTTTCCTGGTCAATTTCAGAGACTTTGCCTTCAAACCCTTTAAACGGCCCGTCTAAAATTTTAACAGCGGCGCCAATCTCAAAGTCAATCTGGAATTCCGGCTCGCCCGAATCCATGCGCTTTTTTAGGTCTTCAATATCTTTTGCCGAAACGGGAATCGGCGTGGTTCCGGCCCCTAAAAATCCGGTTACCCGCGGAGTGTTTCTTACCACATACCAGGATTCATCGTCCACCACCATTTCCACTAATACGTATCCAGGATAAATTTTTTCTTCAACGGTTTTTCGTTTTCCGTTTTTAATTTTTATCTTTTTTTCTTTTGGCACCATCACGTTAAAAATCTTATTTTCCATGCTCAAACTCTCAATCCTTTGTTTAAGGTTTTTTGCAACGGCATCTTCGTATCCTGAATAAGTGTGGATTACGTACCAATTTTTTTCTTGTTCTACGACTTGTTTTGGCATCGCTTCGCTCCATCAGCGAATATCGAATTTTGTTGCGAATTTACGAATTATGACGTCGTCGTCCGTATTCGTAAATTCGTAAGGGATTCGTTAGGCCTGATGATTAAAGGTTTCCGTAATGAAATTGTAAAATTTCAGAGCGGTAAATTTGATAGAATTTGGAGGTTTAGCTTTAGCTAAGCTGATAAATTATAGCAAGTTTAACGCTGAAATTTTATAATTGCAATAGGAAAATCTTTAGTCAGCAGGCCTATTATTCGTTGATGGTTTTTATTTAAGTATAAAACTCTTTAATACGGTTGAAAAAGCGTAATCTAGTCCGCCCAAAAACGCAGCAACTATAATAGTCACCGCCAGCACAATTAACGTGTATCGTAACACTTCGCCACGGCTTAGCCAATTGGTTTTTCTTAATTCAACATACACTTCTTTAAAAAATGTTTTCACTTTTTGTACAATGGTCATGAAAATTTTTGTTTAAAAATTTTCACCGAGTACTCAACGTATTGAGTGCTTGGTAAAATCCTTATATTGATAATATCCTAATTTTTTGTTTTTTAAAACGGCCTCGTGGGCCGCTTATGTATTTAATTTCATATTAGCCGATTCAAAGAGACAAGTCAATAGGAATATAAAAAAGAATATAAAAAAAATCGTATTAAAATATTAGTATTAAAATTTATAGGTTTAAATATAAATAACTCTGTGAACCGGATATTGACTTCAAGGCCAACCTATCTATTCTTGGATTATCTGGATATCGATTAATAGTCATACTCTCAACTAATCCAAGACTCCAAAAACCTTTTTCTGATAATACCTTTTCTTTTATCTTTTCTTTTTCTTTATCGTTAAGGCCTCCGTTGTTTAAGATAAACTTGTCAAAGAAGGCCTGACTAGCACCTGTTTCTGCCTCTGAGAACTTTTTGGCAGATTCTGCGGCTTCTTGATTTTTTCTTTTTGTTTCTAATTGTTTCAAATAATCAGTAATGATTCTTGGTGGCTTCCAATAGTCACGTTGTTCAACAGAGGCAAGTTCAGTCCTGCAAGCTTCGTATACTTCTTGAGGCGTTACTTTCAGCGCTTTCATCATATCAAGAATTTCTGAACCTTTGATTGGGTCTAAATAACGAAATGTCTCCATTACATCATATTCTCCACTCATTTCTGATAGCCTTTTTTCATATTTCGATTTATCGGTTTCTACTTCTTTGACATCGGTAACAGCTTCTACGCTTTTTGGCATTTCCGGAGTTTCACTAGAAGTGACATCTACATTTTCTACCCCAACCAGCCAATCCTCTATTTCTTTAAATCTTTTTTTGGCGAATCCTATTACTGAGGACCGATGAATCCCTGGTTGAAAATCAAGAAAATCACTATTCAAACCATCGATGATTTTATTAAACGCTTCAACTTTTTCTTTCGGCAACAAGCCAGTTTTTGAGTATTCTTTCCCTTTTTCACTGTTTACTATTCCTACCTTTATATCACCACCGGCGTCTTGGGATACATTCACCTCATAATCAGTCCACTCTTTTAATTTCTTGGCGTTGGTAATCGTGGCGGGTGTTTTTGCTTGTTCAAGCACATCTATGCCCGTTTCAGGCGTGCCCTGTGCTTCAACTTCTGCCATCGCTACTTTGATCTTTGCTGACTCTATTGCTTGCTCTGGAGTCTCTCCTGGAACTTCGCCAGAAGGAATGTTTGATTCGTTAGTATTCATATTTTTACATTAAATATTGCCTTATTTTATATCTTTTAATTCTTAGATGCAAATATAAAAAATATTAGATATTATATTCTCCTCCCAAGCTCGGGATTTCAACCTTCAATAATGGAAACTCCTTTTGTACCAAACCTTTAAACGCCATGGCTTCGGGCATTTCAGTGTGGACTAAAAATACGCTCTTAAGCTCTTTAATATGCTCAACATATGACAATAAATCTTTTTGGTCGGCGTGGGCTGAAAGTTCGTCCAAGGTAATTACCTTTGCCTTTGGGGCATACTCCTGCCCATAAATTTTCACGGGACTTACGCCTTCTTGAAGGCGCCGCCCCAGCGTATTTTGCGCCTGATATCCGGTAATTAA
This sequence comes from Candidatus Staskawiczbacteria bacterium RIFCSPLOWO2_01_FULL_38_12b, assembly GCA_001820255.1. Lineage (GTDB taxonomy): Bacteria > Patescibacteriota > Minisyncoccia > Minisyncoccales > Staskawiczbacteraceae > VGLO01. Next base: position 19,058 of record MHPA01000012.1, read on the forward strand.
AATAATATTATTTGGATCTTCAATGTTATTTTTTAAATGGTGTAAAATCCGGCCGCCTTCACACATGCCAGACCCCGCAATAATAATCAACGGGCCCTTTTTATTGTTAATGCTTTTGGATTCTTCAATGGAAGCGGTAGTTATTAAATTTTTAAATAAAAATGCCTTTTCTCCCTTTTCTCCAAAATCTTTCCAAAACGTTTCGTCAAAATCTGAAGTGTACGCATTAAACACTCGGGTAATTTTTTGAGCCAGCGGACTATCAATAAAAATGGGGAGTGCAGGCAGGTCTTTGTTATCCGTGAGTTTGTGGAGTATGTAAATTAATTCTTGCGTTCTGCCCAACGAAAACGCCGGTACGATAATCTTGCTTTTATGCTTTACCGCTTCATTGATAATGTTTTTTAAATCAACTTCCAAATCGGCCACGGGTCGGTGGATTCTATTTCCGTAGGTGCATTCCATAATAATTGTTTGGGCCTGTTCTTGTACAAATTCCGGATCACGTAAAATGGGTAAAAACTTCCGCCCCAAGTCGCCTGTAAAAACCAATCGTTTTATCAATCCCCTCTCTTTAATTTCCAACAACGTCACCGCAGACCCTAAAATATGCCCGGCATCATAAAATTTAAAACGGATATTTTCGTTAAGTTGCGTCCATGCATTGCTTAACCGAAAATACGGCACCGGCGCAAAGTGACCGAAGGTTTTTTTAACATCCTGTTGAGTATAAATCGGCTCAATAGGCTTTTGACCTACAGGAAGATGCTTATTATAATACATAGCATCTTGCTCTTGGATATTGGCATTATCTTCCATGATAAATTTAGCAATGTCGGCCGTGGGAGCGGTGCAATAAATTTTCCCGGCGAATCCTTCTTTTACCAAGGTAGGCAGCATTCCACAATGATCCAAATGCGTATGGGAAAGTATTACGGCGTTTACCTTGCGGGCGTCAAAAGCCAATGTTTTATTTAATTGGTTTGAAACTTCACGCTTGCCCTGATGCATTCCGCAATCCAAAAGCAGGTTAAAACCCTCGGTCTCAATTAAGTATTTTGACCCGGTCACTGTTTGGGTTGCGCCGTAAAATGTTATTTTCACTTAAAGATGCGACCCCAATCCACAAATGACATCCCTGCCTGCCGGCAGGCAGGCGAATGTTACGAATACGAAAACGTATTAGTAGATTAGGGTGCAATTAGTATATTGGTGTCGCTTTAAATGCCAAAGCCTGACTGCATCATTTTTTGCGCCAAAGTTTTTTGTATTTCTTCCCGTGCTTTATTTAGGCAATGTTTTAATGCTTCTTGCTGGTCTTGGATTTCCAATTCCGGATTTAGTTTTATTTCTTCAATTTCAAAAGCGCCGTTGATAGTAACCGATACTCCTCTGTCTTCAAATACCAGCCTCTCTTTTTTAAAAGAATCCTGCATTTTTTTTAGTTCGTGTAATTTTTTAATATTATCAAACATGGCAATTTTTAATTTATTAAAAATTGACACCGAGCACAAAATGCAGAACATTTCTGTGCTTGGTTATCAGTATTTTAATGTAAGTGCTCAAGACTATTTAACGTATGCACTTTTACGGTTTTCCGCCAGTCAGCGGATTTGAAAATTTCCAAAATAGTTATTGCCGTATTTTCCGGCCGATACATTTTGTAATTTTCTTCGGTAATTTCCTTGTCAAAAATATGCAAATATAATATTCCCAACGCACTGCCATGGCTTACCAAAAATACCGTATCGTGTTCGTGCCTGCTTACCAAATTGTCAAAAAATGCTCCAACCCGCGCCTTTAGCTCAACGTAGTTTTCGCCTTTTGGCGGTTTAAATAAATGAAACGGTTCGCTGGCCTTTGCTTTTATTTTTTTCCATTCGTGCTTTGGCAGACTTTCATAAATCCCCAAATTCTGTTCTTTTAAATGGGCTATTTCTGCCACTTTGGCGCCGGGGTGGTGTTTTAGCACTTCCTGTGCTGTGTGCACCGCCCGCTTTTGTGGACTAATATAGACAAAATGAATATCTTCTTTTTTTAAAAAATCTGCTAATTTTTTAGCCTGCTGCTTACCTATATCGGTAAGCAAAGGGTCAACATCCCGTCCGATATTGATTTCCTTTACGTTTTCAGAAGTCTCCGCATGTCGTGCGATAATTACCTTCATATTGTTTTAAAAATTATTCTTCGTTCCAATAATCAACCCACCTGTCATAAGAATTATATTTTACATCTTCTCTTTTCCAGAAAACTTCTATCTTTTTAGTTTTGGGATGATTCGTTAATTGATCTAATGCCTTAGAGCTTAATTCTACTCCCCGTGGGTTTGTCCCTCGTTTCGGAAGCTTTATATACTTTTTCCTACCTAAATTTTCTAAAACTTCTTCTTGCACTTCTTTTGGTAAAAGATAAAAATATCCTATATCATCCCAGTTTATTTGCACCAAAATAGTATCACAGGTTGGATTATAAGTTTTACTAAATTCTAACGCTTTTTTAGGATCAACTGTCCAGATTAATTTAACTCCATTTATTTTCTTACCGGACACGGTCTTTATTGATAATGGTTTATCAAATACCATCACGTCAGTCTCGGATTTAGTTATGGGTATATTTGTTTTAACATCTTCTGGGCCAAATTTATAAATTAATAATGCGATCACGATTCGCTCTCGCGCAGAACCAACCTCCATACCTAATTTACCATCTCTTGAATTATCTATTTCTGTTAATTGAAAAAGATACGGTAACTTTTTCTTAATTTTTTCAACTATTTTTGAATCTTCGAAAATTGATCCTATATTTTTATTCATAAATTTTGATTTAAAAAATTTTCAACCTTTTCTGCAATGTGCCAAGCAAAAACGGGTGGAACCGCATTTCCTATTTGTTTATATGCGCTTGATGTTGATGGATAAAAAATAAAATCATCTGGGAAAGATTGGATTCTTGCCGCCTCTCTAGCTGATAATCTTCTTTTTTTATTCCAATGAAATTCAATATTACCATGATGTTCGGCTCTCATTGTTGGTCCAATTTTATCTTTATTAACAAAACTATTGCCTTGCGTGCCATGGAAGTACTTTGCCTTTGACCAAAAATGGTTGTGAATTTCACCTTCTTTTATTTCCTCAAGATCACCAATAGCTTCTGACAAAGTCATTCTTTTTTCTTTTGTAAAAATTGGTTCAGGAAAAGTAAATTTTGGTAAATTTCTTTTTTTATCAGTACCGACAATAATAACTCTTTCTCTATTTTCTGGAACTCCAAAATCAGCTACATGGAATAATTTATATTCTACATCGTAATCGAGATCAGCAAAATCCTTTTTTATGATCTCTATGGCTTTTCCACCATTCATACTTAGCAGTCCTTTCACATTCTCTGCAAGAAATAATGCTGGTCTAAGCCTCCTAACTGTTTCTACCATACTTTTATAAAGATTACCCCTTTTTGTTTCAAATCCTTTTCTTTTACCTGCTAAACTAAAATCTTGACACGGGAAACCACCAACCACAACATCAACAGATTGTGGCATTTTAGAACTAAATAAATCTGGATAATTATTATTTAATAATTTTACAATATCCCCACAAACAATTGGTTTTTTTAAATTCTTCCGAAATGTAAAACAAGCATTCTCATCAATATCGTTCGCCCAAACAAGATCAAAATTTCTTTTTTCAAAATTTTTACCAAAAATATTAAAATTGCCAGCAAAACCTAAATCCAAACCCCCGCAACCAGCGAAGAGCGATACAATTGAGTATTTTTTATTGATTTTATCTTTTAACATTTAAAGTATTTACACTGTTATTTTACTATTTTTAAGAAATAAGAAACAGTATTGGTACTGTTTCTTATTTGCTATATACTTTGAATTACGAAACTCTTCGGAGATATTTTTCCCAAATTTGGAGATAGAAATTTGATAGAATTTATAGGCGTAGCCAAGGGCTACGCATAGAAATTATAGCGAATTTGTAGCCCAAATTTAGGAAAAAGACTCCGAAACTCGTTTTCAAGGTGAGTTTCGTAATTCAAAGTATATATCTAAATTCTTAACGCTCTTTATGTACGCCTAGATATTTTATCTGTTAATCCATTTTTTAGTTATTGCTTCTTCCAAGTCAATATTCATTACATGAGCGTTAACCATTACCATACCCAAAACATCGGCTAATTCTTTTGCTACTTCCTCTTTAGATATTTCTTCTGCAAGATGTTTTTCCGGGCGGCTCTTTTTTCTGTGGATTAAAACTGCTTGCGATAACTCGCCAACCTCTTCGTATAATTTTAGCAAAGCAAAATCTTGATCAATAGTAATGTTATATTGCTTTCCATAATTTAAAGCATTTTCTACCACCTTTTTTTCAACTTCTTTAAAATCCATTATATGTCTAGGTTTTTTACACTCTTGGCGTGCGTCTGAATAAACTTTTTTCTTGGCTCAACCTCTTCGCCCATTAAAATGTCAAACGTTTTATCGGTTTGGTGTGCGTCTTCAATTTGCACCTGCAACAACAATCTGTTTGCCGGATTCATCGTAGTATCCCAGAGCTGTTCGGAATCCATTTCTCCTAAACCTTTATATCGCTGTAAATTAATACCGGTGGTTTTTTCCATTTTTCCAACGATACCGTCTTTTTGCTCTTCGGTATAGGCATATTGCACGCTTTTCCCCTGCTGGATTTTATACAACGGCGGCTGGGCAATGTAAATATATCCAGCTTCCATAATAGGTTTAAAATACCGATAAAATAAGGTTAACAATAAAGTCCTAATATGGCTTCCATCCACATCGGCATCGGTCATAATAATAATTCTATGATATCGTAATTTTTCTAAACTGAAGTCTTCGGCCACCGCAGTTCCGAGGGCAATAATAATTGATTTTATTTCTTTTGAAGAAAGCATTTTATCAAGCCTGGCCCGCTCCACATTTAAAATTTTTCCTTTCAACGGCAAAATAGCCTGAAATCTCCGGTCGCGGGCCATTTTGGCGCTATTGTGAACAAAAACCCCAGAAGCCAAAGCAAAATTATGAGTTCCCGGAACTTCAATATCATACACGTCAATTTTTTCTTTTAACTTGATAATCTTTTTTATTTTATGATTGTAATTTAAAACTGCTTCTTGTAATTTTTTTTCGTCCCCGCTAAAAAATCTTTCTTTTATAGTTTCGTACTTTAATAAACTCTTATCATTTTTAGCCAATCTTTCTTCTTGATATGATTTTTTATCTATTTTACCAACCTTTTCAGATACACTCTTCATTATGCTTAAAAATTTTCTTAAATATGTTTGATTATAAGAAGCCTTTCTTTGTATTCTAAATTCCGGCGTCCATTGTTTTTTAGTTTCTTTTGCTCTCCACGCCAAAAGACTTTTATCTTGCCATTGTTTTTTTGCCAACGAAGATAGTTCCCTTTTCAATTCTGGATGCTTTATAAAAAACTCTACTACTTTTCCAGACTGTTTCTTTACGTTTTCAGTATTTGACCAATATTCTTTCTGATTGTCATTTAATAATTCATTATTCTTTTGGCGATATTCCGCGTTATTTTCATAAAATGCCAAAAACTTGCCAACCATGAATTCTTTATACTCTTCGCTCTCCCATTGTTTTTTTGCCCTCTTGCTTAACATGGCAGACATTGCAGGTGCGCTCATTATCTTGCTGATTTTTTGCTTGTACTCTTTTGTTTGATGAGCCTGCCTAGCATTCTCTTTTGCCAAATCAGTATGCAAGGTAAACTTTGCGTGTGTTCTGTGATGTTGTAAATGACCCTCTCTGGTCATTCTTATTATATTAGTTGGGTTATTATTTAGTTTATTAAAATCTATATGATGTTTATGGTCTCCACTATTTTTTAAGTATACGTCATTTTCTAAATTGTAATTATCAGATAACATATGGGTAAAAATCCATTTTGAATTTTGTGGGTTTAGCACCATTTCATATCCCTTAATGGTTATCCTGCCACCCAATTTTGATACTTTTTTATAAAGAGGCATTAAAGAATCTTCCGAGGTTAAATCTTTAGCCATTATATAATTACCGCCCCTTAACATAAACTTGTGATCCGGTGTGCAAACCAACTCTGCATTATTGTCTAAAATAATTTTAATAACTTCCGTATTTTTTTTATTAATTCTTGGGTTTAAAATTTGTTCTACACCAACACTGCCATCATCTTTAATGGTATAGCAGAAATTTTTCTTTCCATCCGCATCTTCTTTGACTAAATCTATAAAAGATATGTTTCTGCCATCAGCCAAAGCAATTTCAGTATTTCCATCAAAACACCCACCTGCGGAATCCCCCTCCACGATATATAATTCCGATTCTTCCGGATCCTTACTCAAACAGTCGGATAATTTCCCTGGCAACGCCAAGCCTTCTAAAATACCTTTTCGTAATACGGTTTGGCGTGCGGCTTTGGCGGCAAGGCGGGCTTTTGTTGCCAATAAACAATTTTCAATAATGGCACGGGCATCGGTCGGGTTTCTTTCCAGGTAATCAGTTAAACCTTCAGCGACCGCATCTTCCACAGCGCCTTTGGCTTCGGGGTTGCCCAGTTTGGCTTTGGTTTGACCTTCAAATTGCGGATTTCTTATTTTTACCGAAATCACGGCGGTCAATCCTTCACGCACATCGTCGCCCGAAAAATTTTCATCTTTTTCTTTTAAAAATCCTTCACGCCGAGCGTAGGCGTTTAGGCACCGGGTCAGCGCTGTCCTAAAACCCGAAATATGAGTTCCGCCTTCGGGCGTGTAAATATTGTTGGCAAATGATTGCTCAGTGCATTCCATTTCCTGGGTATATTGAAACGCAGCTTCAATAGCCACATCGCTTTTTGTCGTTGCCACGGAAAAAATATTCTGGTGGCGGGGCGTGTTTCCTGAAACTAAAAATTTTACAAAACTTCCCACGCCTCCCTCAAAATAAAAAGTGTATTGAGAATATTCTTCCTTTTTTCTTTCGTCTTTGAAAGTTATTTTTACGCCACGGGTCAAATAGGCCTGCTGGCGCACATGGTTTAAAATCTTTTTTGAATCATATTTTATTTCAGGAAAAATTTGTGGATCGGCATCAAACATAATAGTGGTTCCTGATTTCTTGCTGTCTTCCACTTTTTTTACAACCCCCTTTGGCACGCCCCTGAAATATTCTTGCCGATACAAACCCCCATCGCGTGCCACTTGTGCTTCCATAAACGTTGATAATGCACAGACAACCGAAACTCCCACGCCATGCAAACCTCCGGAAACTTTGTAGGCGTCTCCGCCAAATTTTCCGCCAGCGTGCAACGTAGTCAAAACGGTTTCCAGAGTTGATTTACCGGTATCAGGGTGTTTTTCAACCGGAATACCCCGGCCGTCATCAGAAATACTCACGCGGTTATTTGGCAACAATGTTATTTCAATTTCTTTGGCGTACCCGGCCATAGCTTCGTCCAAGCAATTGTCCACCACTTCCCAAATTAAGTGGTGCAGGCCATCAAGTCCGGTGGAGCCAATATACATTCCAGGGCGCAACCGTACCGGTTCCAAACCTTTTAACACTTGAATATCTTTGGCGCCATATTCGCCTTCTTTTCTTACTTTTTTTTCGGCGATAGCTTCCATCTTCGGTTTTTCTTTACCCTGAGCCACGTCGAAGAGTTCAACCACTTCGGTTTTTCTGGCTTTTGTTTCCCATGGTTTGGCTTTGTTAGATTTTTCTTTGTCCCGCCCTTTTGGGCGAGGCTCGCCCTCTTGGGCGGCAGGCAACACCAAAGCCGCCTTTTTGGGAAGATCCCCGCCTGCAACGCTTTGCACAGCAATGCGGACAGGTTTTTTAATTTCTTTTTTCGGTTTTTCCTTGTCCGCCGAAGCTTCAGCGAAGGAGGAGTCTTTATCTTTTATGTTTAATTTCATGATTTTTTATTAAATGTTCGTTGATTTTACCAAATTCACAGAAGATGGGCAATTATTGACAATTATTATTAATAATGCTATACAGGTATCATTGCAAAAACGCCGTTTTTGCACCCACCACTCTTTTAGGAGAAGTCATGATTGACCAAGTGTTAGGATTTACGTCCGCCGCCCTCGACCATGATCTTCTCTTTGAAGATTGGAAAGCTACTGTCCTTTCCTCAATCAGAGGAGATAGTAATTTTTATGGGGTTTTCGAAATCTTCAAAAATAAATCCTTGCCCGAGAATGTGGCAAGGGATGCCGTTTTGGCCATAGCAGCTGGGGCTGACCCAGAAAAAGTTCTTTCAATGATCAAAGAAAACGTTCCCAACCTTATCGGGAAACTGAAAAGAATGGGACACATCTTGCACGGCGAATGCTCGTGCTACTAAAAATATCAGGTCCGGGATGGAAACATCATCGGGCTTTTTTTTACCCCGAAATAAAGGATATTAAACCCTGTATTGCCTGCGACGTTTGTGTATCACGCACTACGATGCGTGATACACTGCACTATCCTCGGCAATAAATCTGTGGATTTAAACGGGGCGGGCAACATTTATCGGACAACCGCACCAAATTCTTCTTTGGTTTTTTCGGTAATTTTATTGTGGATTTTAATAAACTTGCCGCCGACCAGCATTTTTACAATAAACTAAATTCTATGAGTGCCTTTTTTATTACTTCCTTACTGGTTTCAAATCCTTTCATCCAAACAATCTCTTCTGAATAATCCATGTCTTCAAAATAACTTATTTGTTCCCTGAAAATTCTTTCATTAAACTCATTTTTAAAAATATCTTTTGCCTTTTCCATAACTTCTTTTATGGGATGAAAATCTTTTATAATAAAATATAAGTCAACATAATCCTTCCATTTTTGCGGGCGCCCAAGGGCGTACACTTTCATCGCTGCCAACACTAAAAGATTGGGCATTATTATTACATCGCCAAAATTTTCAGAAAAAATAATGGGAAATGGATAATGTAAAAAAGTAAACTTTACGTTATGGATTTTTAGGGTGAATTGTCCAATCTCATCCCTTGCTACTTCATCAATTTTTTCCAGTTTTTTTATTTTATTTCTTATCTTCAAGCTGTCAAATTCTTCCAAAGAAAATAAATCAAAATCTAAAGACTCCCTATGTCCAATATGCAGGGCGATGGCGGTGCCACCGACTAGTCCAAAATCTTTTTTAAATAAGGCTACCAAGGGCAATAATTTCTTTTGCTCTGGTGCCAAAATTTCCTCATGCATATTTTTTAAAATACATTTGAAAATAATTTTTTGTTTTTTTGTGGTAGTTGGTTCTTTGCCCGCCTACTTGTTGTTTAAATACTTGAGCCATTTTTCCAATACCAAGGATTTTAATGAGAACTTGCACATCTTCCCAGCTACCATAATTTAATGTGTGTTCAATAATTGATTCCACACTCAAACTTTCCAGATTTTTCACATACCAAACCAAGTGCTTTCTGGCAAGCATAAATTCTTTTAACTCTTCTTTTTCTTTAATATTGAGTTTCATTTTTATTTTTTAACTAAATGAGATGGTTGCAGGGATCTTTATTTTGAATTTTATCTAATTACTGCCCCAAATTCCTCCTTCGTCTTCTCGGTTATTTTATCGTGGATTACATTAACTTCTTCGTTAGTTAAGGTTTTTTCCAAAGACCGATAGACAATATGAAAGGTATATGATTTTTTGTCGGCACCGAATTTTTCGTCGTTTTCATATTGGTCCATTAGTTTTACTTCTTCAATTAAGCCTTGGGCAGCATCCTGCACGAGTTCATAATAATTATTCAGGCTGATTTTTTTATCAATAATAAATGAGATATCTCTCTCCACTGACGGATATTTGCTCACTTCTTTATATTTACTATCCAAATTTTTCAATTGTTCCTGGATACGCGGGTCTTGTGACCAAAAAATTCTAATATCTGGAATTTCCATCTTAGCGATAGCCAATCTCTCCAAGCCAAAACCAAACGCCCAACCATTGTAACCCTCAACTCCAAAATTTTTCAGTACGGTTTTTTTAGGCATTCCCCCGCCCAATAATTCCAGCCATTTGCCGTTAATATCTATTTCCACTTCCAGTGACGGATCGGTATAAGGAAATATATCAGGATTAAACCTGAACTTTACATTGAAACCGAAAATACCTTGCACAATTTTAGATAGCGCATTTTTCAAGTCATCAATAACAAGCATTTGTTGACTATCCGGAGTCAAATACAGGCCGCCGAATTGATGAAATACATTCATGTGAGTTCGGTCTATTTCATCTTTCCTGTATACCTTGCCGTAGCAAAATACGCCAAACGATTCGTTATTGGCGATTTTCTTTTTAGTATCCGGGTGGTTTAAATAGTAATACCACATAGCAGTATCATGGGTGCGCAGCACATTTTTTTTATCCACGTAATACGTGTCTGATTCGCTACGAGCCGGATGGTCTTTGGCAAAATCAAACAAATCAAATAAAATTTCGATTGGAATAACTTCAGGGATAATCACGTTATCAAAATCGGCAAAATCTTTAATATCTAATACACGATCTACCATTGCTTTTAAGGGGCTTCCCTCCTTACGAGACAAATCAGGCATGCCTAAAACACGCCGAAGCCTTTCGGATTTTACATCAGTTTTAGATTCAAGACCGACAATTAATCTTTTTTCTTCTTCATTACTAATAAGAATATCTTTATGCATATTTCGCAATTTAAGGTTACTATTGTTCTTAATTCTATCAAATTTTTCAGCAAAAAACAAGCCCCGCTGGGCTTGTTTTTTAAGTCTTTAATTACCACTACCGGTCGTCTTTGAAGTAATCATAACATCACGCAATACATAAGCATTAATAGTAGTATCGGTTAGCGGACCCCATATGCGGACTGTATCGCCTTCTTTTACATCAGTCAAACTGGTGCTCAAAAACATTTTGTCAACAATTTTTGCATCGGTTACCAATTGCACGGTATAAACAGTTCCCCCAACGGTTAAGGTAAACGTTTTGGCATCCACATTAATATTAGTTGCTATTCCCTGCCAATTTTTAGGGCTTTCATTTTTCATGACTTCCCTGATTTCCTCTTGGTTATTGCGCCTTTCTTTTTTTATCGCTTCCCTTTCTTCTTTAATTACTTTTTTTGCGGTCCAGTCACGTACCAGCCTTGCATCCACTGTCCACAAAGCACTTTGGCTAACGGTACCTTGGACGCCGACAAAATCCCCTACGGCATATTGGGTTAAGGTAGCATTTTCCGGTAAAATCTGCGCAGAAGAAGGAATATTTACCATCCATTCCCCGCCCCAACTTTTTACCTTAAGGAAATTAGCGCCGATTTCATTAACCGTACCCCTTAACAATACGTTGCCTTTGGGTCCTACTTCCAAGACCATTTGCCGGTCATTGGATCCAGACATCATGGTGGCCTGGGGCATCATGGTAGTTTGAGGGGTTGCGGTATTTTCCGCAAACACCAACGAAGATGCACCGACAAACATGGTAGCAGCTATACCTGCACCGACTAAATATTTTTTAATATTCATAATAATAAATTTAAAATATATATTTTTTATATTCGACCTTTTAATTCACGGCTATTAGACCTGTTGCGTATTAAGAATTTACTGCAAATTGAACCTTTCGGCTGGAAATTTGCTATAATTTCGCAGCTTAGCTAAAGCTAAACTTCAAAATTCTATCAA
>MHPA01000012.1:30756-35442 GCA_001820255.1 Candidatus Staskawiczbacteria bacterium RIFCSPLOWO2_01_FULL_38_12b
TACACAACAGGTCTATTCTATTATTTCTTCCTGCCCCTGTTCCTCTTCTTGATCAGATACTTGATCGCCAACCAAAAATCCGCCTGCTTGCAATGTCCATAATTTTTTATACAAACTATCGTTGTTATTCAATAAATCATTATGGCTTCCATCTTCAATTATTCTACCATTATCTATGACAATAATCCTGTCCATTTTTTGAATAGTTGAAAGCCTATGCGCAATCACAATCGTAGTTTTTCCCGCCATTACATTATTTAACGCATCTTGAATTAACATTTCAGAATGAGAATCCAAACTGCTAGTTGCTTCATCTAATATTAAAATCGGAGCATTTTTTAAAATGGCACGAGCAATAGCCACCCGTTGGCGTTCGCCGCCCGACAACTTAATTCCCCGTTCACCAACAAATGTTTCAAAACCATAGGGCAACATTTTTACGAATTCATCGCAGTGCGCAAGCTTGGCCGCTTTTTCTATGGCTCTTTTTGAAGCATCTTGGGATCCGTAGGCAATGTTTTCTGCCAAAGTGCGATGAAACAACACCGGATCTTGGGGCACCATAGAAATATTTTTTCTTAAACTGTCTTGGGTAACTTTGGCAATTTCCTGGCCATCGATTAAAATAGCTCCTGATGTTGGCGAATACAGGCGCAATAATAATTTTACAAAAGTGGTTTTACCCGCTCCCGAAGGGCCGATTAACGCCACCCTTTCTCCGGGCTTTATGAGTAAATTTATATTTTCCAATACTTTTCTGGTTTCATGGAAACTAAAATTCAAATTCTTAAATTCAATACTCCCCTCTTTTACTTTTAATTCTTTGGCGCCAGGTACATCTACGATTTCATGAGGCAAAAGCATAATTTCCACCATTTCTTTGGCATCGGCGTACGACTGATAAATATCCCTGGTTATCCTGGTAAACCCCCACAACTGGTCAATAAGATACAACACATATACTTGCAATAAGACAAAAAATCCAACGGTTACTAATCCCTGCTGCCAATACTTAATAGTAAAGTAAAATAAAATAAATTCTATGGAAAATCCAAGAGCACTTTGGCCTGCTTCTATCAAAGCGAGCAGATTCCAATTAAACGTGGTAATTTTTGCCTGTTGGTCGGTAACGTTTTTGTAGCCCCTTGATTCGAAATTAAATCTGCTAAAAAGCTGTACGGTATTTTGATTGGTAATGGTATCGGCCAAATATGCCGTTGTTTTTGAATCTATCTCTGCAACTTGCAGATCATATTTTATTTTCCATATGGAAAAACTTACATTAAATATTATAAACACTAATGACCAAATTAAAATTACCAATGCAATTAATGTATTAATAAAAGAAATAACAATAACTATTGTGACTACCTTGATTGCCAAGGAAAGCAAATCCCAAAGAATCCTGTCGGCCAATTTTTCGAAAGATCTTCCAAAACGGTTAACTTTTTGTACCAAAGAACCAGTAAAGTTATTCGTAAAAAAACCATACGAGTGTTCCATTAAATAATCGTACGCTTGCTGTTTTAACCTTACGATTACGTCGTTTTGAAACTTCATATTTAAAAAAGCATGTGAACGATATAGCACCCAAAGTGCGCCATTTAAAATGGCGACGTAGATAATGATGGAAATCAATTGCGACGCAATTAATGCTTTATCTAAGTTTGTTGAAATAATATCAAAAAAGTATTTATAAAAAACTGGAATTATTGTCCCTATAACATTAATTGATACTGCGCAAAAAAGAATAAAAAACAGCGACCATTTCTGTGGTTTGATTCCCTGCCAGAAAGCTTTTGATATATCAAAAAAGCTTACTTTGGGATAAGTGATATTTTTTTGTATTTGTTTAATAGTCATATGTCTCACTACTTAATAAGCCTATCAAAAAAGAACCCACATTTCTAGATCAAAAATCTGTTTTTTTGTAACAAAACTAATTAGTCTAATACGAAATCTTCTTTACCAGCACATTCAAAAGTTTTTTGGCCTCTACGCTTGCACTTCGGTTGTCTTGAGCCTGGGTAAGGCTTTGCCACTGATCCAAGATGTCTTGGTCATTAAGATTCCTTACCATGGTTTCTAGGGTAAGCCTGGTATTAAAATCAACGTCTTTGTCAGACATTAAGACCTGTTCAATAAATACATTGGTAAAAGAAAGGATTTTAAGATTAAGCTGTTGGGTTTGATTGGCGCGATTTTGGGCATAGACATTATTGACTAACAACAATGCTAAAACAGCGTTGCAAAGCAACGAAAGACAGAAGACGACAATCAGAATGCTTTTTTTGTTTGAAAGTTGCATATTTTAAAATTATTCTAATTAATCTAATTATTCTAATTAACCTAAGCAAATATTAAATCAAGAATGCCTAATTTCTAAATTCTTTGCGTTAACTTTACGATAAATGGTATTAAATATTAAATGTAATTCTTTCGCCTCTTGCCATAATATCCCTGCCCGTTCTTTTAGTTCCGGAGCCGCTGTGGATATTATTCTCAACCAATATGTTGTCTCTCTAGCTTCCTTTTTACAAATTCCTATTTTATGTTTGAAATCTTTTCCTGACTCTACGTCATCGGCTTCACAATAATTTGCCCCTATAGAAGTTCCAGCTGCCACTAGTTGTGGAATAATTCTTTGGGTAACTAAATTTACAGGAGTTATTTTTGAAAAGATGATTATGCTTTCTTCAAACCTTGCGGTTCTTTCCTCTAGGTCGTATTTCTTGGGACTTTTTTCATTAAACATTGATATTTGATTAGAATAATTAGATTAATTTATTTTACTGCGACCTTTTTTGTCCCGATTACATCGTGGATCCTCGATGGTTTTTCCATCGGGATTTAAATTTACGGTAGACTAAGAATAAAATAAGAAGAATTGACACAAGCATGATGGCGATGCGCAACGGCCATTGGTACCAGGGGGTGATCTTTTTTAAAGGAAGGTCAATGAAAACTCCCAAACTCCCTTTCTCAATGGTAAAGCTTTCAGTACTGTAAGATTGATAGCCCTGGGCGATAGCTTGCAGATAGTAAGTCCCTTCGGGCGTCAAAAAGGCGTACTTACCGGTGTCATTGGTAATTTGCGGGTTTTTTTGCAAATACTTTTCGGCGGGCCAAAGCTCATATTGAAGAGTTTTTGGATTTTGCCAAAGCAAAGATACGGTAGCGCCTTCAATTCTCAATTTGCCTTCTGGCAATTTAGTATACACATACCCCTCTGGGTCCACCACGGTGATGAGTTTTATCTGCTTGGGGACAAGATTGGAATCTTGGTAATCCATGATGGTGATGATGTCGTACTCCCCTTCAATGCTGGGGCTGGTAAACTCGGCGCTCCAAAAACCGTTGGCGATCGGGGCATAAGAAAACTTTTGCAAGAGGAGCTGGACGGGATTGTGGTTGTCGGTGGCGGCGGGAATTTCGGCGGCGGTATCAGTGTTTTGTGCCGCGGTGGCTTGTCCGATAAGAGAAGCCAAGAGAATGGATGGGGTTGATTGGGTTGATGCAGTGACAGCCGGGTAGATGACGGGGCGAACGGAAAGGGGCTTGCTAAAGAGCACCAAGCCGGTGATGGATTTGACCGGCTGATCGGGCTTTACGATAAGCTCAACGGGTTTGTTGACGGGGATGTTGATCTTTTGGAAAGCATTTCCTTTGCTATCGAAAGAAAGATTGGTATTGATGTCAATGAGACCTCCGGCGGTCTTGGCAAAGATAACATCGGTTGGGACATTGGCGGCGGCGGTCTTGGTTAATGTTGGGACAGGAATGGCATCAGAAGGCGGCGGAACTGGTGCTCCGGGCTTTTGCGCCAGGGATGTTTGGGTAAATCCGGGCAGGGTGAGTTGGACGGATCCCAGCTTTTGCAGATCGGCGATCTTGTTGATGCCCACGTCGCGCAGGAAGCTATTGAATGCCGGGAATTTTTGGGCAAAAAAGGAAATATCAGAAGGTATGGAAGACAAATCAAACACACCCAGGGGATTTGGAGCAATCAATTCTTGGGGTTTAAAAGCTTCTGGAGTTGGGACAGGAACGGATGGGGCGACTTGCGACGGGGTAAACAGGGGGGGTAAAGGATTGATAATATTATTGGTAATGGTTTGGATTTGCTGGCTGACCGGCTGGATGATTTGTTCAATGATGGGACTTGGAGTGGGGGTTGGGACAGGTGGAGCAACGATACACTGGCTATTACCTTGGCATTGGCTAGTTCCGGATCCGGCAACGGCCACGCATTGCTGGTTTTGGCATTCGTTATGGGAGATACCACCTCCACCTCCGCCGCCTCCGGTCTGAACCCGCCAGTCTAGAGTAAAACTATCGGAAGCCGAGTTGCCGGCGTTATCGGTGACGGCCAGGTTAATGACGTACGTTCCATTGGCCGAGGCGCTGATGGTGGTTTCAGAGAGAACGGCGGTGCCAAAAGTGATAGTTCCCGGACCTGATGTTTTGGTCCAAAGGTAGCTTAAAATGCCCGAGGCGGCGTCGGTGACGGTGGCGGTTTGGGTAAACTGGGTGCCGGACTTGTCCTCCCCCGCATTAACTATTGGGGCGGTGCCATCGATTTTGACGGAACGAGAAACCGTGGTTTGGACATTTCCGGCGTTGTCGGTGCTTTCGTACCTAAAATAGGTGGTGCCTTCGGTGGTCAAGGTGACAGCGGTGGTGTAG
>MHPA01000013.1:0-2467 GCA_001820255.1 Candidatus Staskawiczbacteria bacterium RIFCSPLOWO2_01_FULL_38_12b
ACTGTGGATAAGTATGTTAGTAATGTTTATAAAGGACATATTCTAAAATTGTCTTTTAGGGGTCATTTTGTTAAAAATATGTTGAAAAATAGGGATATTTTTATAAAAGACACAAAAATAAATAGCTATGTTTCACGTGAAACATGTTTTATATGAAACAACATAAAAACTAATAATATAATAATAAAATGCCAAAAGTTTTTACTTCAGAAACACAGAAAATAGGAAAAGAGGGAGAAAAAATAGCTGAAAAGTTTCTCGTGAAACATGGTTTTTCAATATTAGACCGCAATTATACTAAAAAATGGGGTGAAATTGATATTATTGCTAAAAAAGCCCAAAAGGTATATTTTATAGAAGTAAAATCAGTTTCTTCAACCCACACAAATACTTTGGATAGTTATCGTGCAGAAGACAATATGCATCCATGGAAAATGAAGCGCCTGTCACGAACAATCCAGACTTATCTTTTAGACAAAAAAATACCAGACGAACAAGAATGGCAGGTAGACCTTTTGGTCGTCTATTTAGATTTAAAAGAAAGAAAAGCAAGAATAAAGGTAGAAAGTGATATTATTTTGTGACCTTTCGGCGGGCTCAGACTCGAAGAGGTCATGGTGAATAAAACTGAACCATGATATATTATTAACTCGGCGGGCCGTAGTATACCGGTAGTACAAGTGCTTTGGGAGCATTTAGACTGGGTTCAATTCCCAGCGGCCCGACATGACTTCATTTGCCTTACTTTTTACCCTGGCATCAATAGGGGTTAGCGAAACTGTCTACTTGATTCGCCAGAGAATTGCGAGCGAACTTCCAATCTGTCCTGTTGGGGACGGCTGTAAAACAGTGTTGTCCAGTAAATATAGTAAAATTTTTCTTGTCCCTAATGATATTCTGGGGTTATTGTCTTATATAATAATTGCGTTTATTGCTGCCTTTTTGGTGATTGAAGTTCCACCAATGTTACTTTGGGTATTGTTTATTAAAATTTTAATAGGTGTGGCTTCAATTGTATCTTTAATTTTTACCTATCTCCAGTGGCGTGTTATTCATGCATGGTGCTTTTGGTGTTTAATGTCAGCATTTACAATTTGGTTGATGGGAATTATAATAATACTTAGCGGAGCATTGTAAAATTAATATGAGTAAAACTTCATTCCATATATTAAGAGTCGGATTTGCTATAACTTTTCTTTGGATTGGGGTTTTGATTTTCAAACAACCCGAAGCTTGGGGAGGGTATATAGCACCGTGGGCTATGAAGTTACTACCTGTGCCCATAGAACAAGCTATGATGGGGACAGCCGTTCTAGATATCATAATCGGTGTTTTGCTCTTGATAGATTCTTTTGTGTGGCTTGCAGCTTTAGTAGGGTCAATTCATTTAATTATCGTTCTTGCTGTAAGTGGTATTACCGACATAACAGTAAGAGACATAGGAATTTTGGCGGGGATTATCGCCATTATGGTAGAATCTTTACCGGAAAGTCTTATTAGTAAAATTAGAAGAGGTCGCTGAGAATTATTTATTATTAATTTTAATTTAAAAAACAATATGAACAAAACAATTATCGTAATTTTAATTTTAGTCGTCATTGCTTTAGGAGGTTATTTTTTATTAAGAACTCCGGAAGTGCAAGCACCAGGGGATGAGGTGTCTGAAACACCAACATTAGAAACGCCAGCACCAAATAATACAGAGACGCCAGAAATGATAGTAACGCCGACGCCATCTACGGACGATTCTTCTTCGGTCAGTCAAAATATAGTTACTTATAGCGACACGGGTTATTCTCCCAGCACATTAAACGTGAAAGTCGGTGATGCCGTTACATTTAAAAACAGCAGTTCGCTGTCCATGTGGACAGCTTCAGCTCAACACCCAACTCATGCAGTTTACCCTACAACTGGGGGTTGTTTTGGAAGCACTTTTGACGCTTGTAAGGGTGTTTTGCCGGGCGAGTCTTGGTCTTTTAAGTTTGACCAAGCTGGTAATTGGAAATATCACGACCACTTGAAGCCCAGCGTATTCGGAACGATTGTTGTCAAATAATTCTAGCGAGGATGTTTTTGGCGGGATTAGTTTAATGGTAAAATAACAGTTTTCCAAACTGTGGTTAGGAGTTCGATTCTCCTATCCCGCACATGACAACAATATATTTATATACATTTGGAAGCGTGCTAGTGATTAGCCTAATTTCATTAATAGGAATTTTTACTCTATCTTTGCGGGAGGAAATATTGCGTAAATATATTTTTATATTCATTAGCATCGCTGTGGGTGCTTTGCTGGGTAATTCTTTTATAAATTTAATACCAGAAGCCTTGGAAAGTTCTTTAAACACTACTCTTACAAGTATTTTAATAATCGCCGGCGTTCTTGTCTTTTTTATTTTAGAGAAATTTCTTCATTGGCACCACCACGGTGAAGATAAAGAAGACAGTAATATCCAGCCAGCGGGAA